>JAYVWQ010000255.1:0-3789 GCA_043785945.1 Akkermansia sp. | reverse complement strand
CTCTTCAAGCACGTCCCCGACACGGCGTTCTTCGTGAAGGATCGCGCGGGGCGGTACGTGCTGTTCAACCAGTCGCTCGTCGAACGCTGCGGCCTGCGCGGTGAGAACGAACTGCTGGGCCGTCATGTGCGCGACATTTTTCCCGCCGAACTGGGCGCGCGCTACACCGCGCAGGATGAGCAGGTGCTGCGCACCGGCCGCCCGGTCATCGATCAGCTTGAACTCCATTGGTACTCGCACCGGCGCACCGGCTGGTGCCTGACCACGAAGCTGCCGCTGCGCGATGCCTCGGGAAAAATCGTCGGACTGATGGGACTCTCGCGCGACCTGCATGCACTGAGAGATGCGGCGCAAATTCCCGCCGGGCTGCTCGCGGCGCTGGAGCATCTTGACGCCTGTTACGCAGATCCGATTTCCACCACCGTCCTCGCCCGCAAGTCTGGGCTCCCGCCCGTGCGTTTCGCGCGTTTGATCAAACGCATCTTCCGCCTCACGCCGACGCAACTGATCGCCCAGCGGCGACTGGCCGCCGCGTCGCGATTATTGCGGGAGACGGATCAAGCCGTGGCGGAAATTGCGCTGGCCTGCGGGTTTTACGATCACAGCGCCTTCACGCGCGCCTTCCGCACGGCCATCGGCTCCACGCCCACGCAGTTCCGCGCCGGATCGATGGGGTGAGGTTCCGAAAAAATAAAACAGGCGCGGAACTTTCCGCGCCTGAATTCTGTGGCCGACACCACGATCAAATATCCAGCTTCGTCCACGCCGCATTCTTCTTCGATGATTTCACGACCGCTTCGATGAAGGCCATGCCTCGCACACCGTCCTCGATCTTCGGGTAGTCATTGGCCGCGTCTTCCTTGGCCAACTTCTTGCCCTCCGTACGCGCGCGGATGGCGTCGGCGAAGTTTTTGTAAATGTTGGCGAAGGCTTCGAGATAACCCTCGGGATGTGAAGGCGGCGTGCGACCGGCGGCCTTGGCCGTCTGGCTGAGATAGCCATTGCCGGTGCGATAAACCTGCGTCGGCTGGTCGGGCCATTTCAACAGCATGGTGTTCGGTTCGTTCTGGTGCCATTCAAGGCTGCCGATTTCGCCGTAGATGCGGATGTTCAAATTGTTCTCCTCACCTACGGAAATCTGCGAGCAGTGGAGCACGCCTTTCGCGCCGCCCTTGAAACGGAGCAACACGTTCGCGTCATCGTCGAGCTTGCGGCCTTTGACAAACGACGTGATGTCGGCGGCGAGTTCCTCGATCTGCAACCCACTCATGTACTCCGCGAGATTCTCGGCGTGCGTGCCGATGTCGCCGACGCAGCCGGCTGCGCCGCTGCGCTTGGGGTCGGTGCGCCAGGCCGCCTGCTTCTGACCGCTCGCCTCGATGCGCGTGGCCAGCCAGCCCTGCGGATACTCGACGACGATCTTGCGAATCTTGCCGAGCTTGCCAGCACGAATCAGTTCGCGCGCTTCCTTGACCAGCGGGTAGCCAGTGTAGTTGTGAGTGAGTCCGTAAAGCTGGCCGGTCTTCTTCACGATGGCGGCGAGCTTTTTGGCTTCGACCAGACTCAGCGTCGCCGGCTTGTCGCTCAAAACGTGAAAACCATTTTCCAGCGCCATCTTGGCGGGCGGGAAGTGCATGTGGTTGGGCGTGACGATGGCGACGAAGTCCATGCGCTCGCCTTCCGGCAGCTTGGCCTCGGCCCTGAACATCTCCTCGAAGGTGCCGTAGCAGCGGGCGGGCGGCAGGAAGAAATCCGCCCCCGAAGCCTTGGATCGCTCCGGGTCGGAGGAGAACGCGCCGCAGACAAGTTCCACCTGCTGATCCAGAGCCGCCGCGATCCGATGCACGCCGCCGATAAAGGCCCCGCGCCCGCCGCCCACCATGCCGTAACGAATTTTTCGACTCATAAAATGTGTGTTGAATTTGTGCCGCCGCTGTGTGTCCCGCCAAACTTTGATTGCGGGGAATTTCGTGAGGACTCTATATTCCGCGCCAATTCAGAGTCAACGCTTCGCCTTGGCGAAGCCTGATTCGCGGGATGAATTTGAAATGATTCGAGAATCCAAAATCCAAGGTTCAGCAACGCGGGGGGACGGGTGGAGAATCCCGCCCGCCAACCGAGTCCGCTCTTAACACGTCACGCTAACTCATGCCCACCTTCACCACCGCCCAACTCGCCCAGCAGCTTGAAGCCGAACTCGTCGGCGACGGCTCGATTGAAATCACTGGCTTCGCGCCTGCGGAAAGCGCGGTGCCCGGATGCCTGACCTTTGCCGAAAACGAGCAGTTCATGGCCAAGGCCGAGCAGGGCGGCGCCTCGGCAGTCCTGGTGGGTGCCACCGTAACCTCGACGACAAAGACGCTCTTGCGCGTCAAAAATCCGCGCCTCGCTTTCGCGAAAGTGTTGCCGCTGTTCTTCTCCGAGCCGCAGCCCGCACCTGGAGTTCACGGCACAGCGGTCGTCGCGCCGGACGCGCAGATTGATCCCACGGCGCACATCGGCCCGCACTGCGTCGTGGGAGCGGGGGTGAAAATTGGCGCGCGCTCGGCGCTGCTGGGCGGCAATCACGTGGGCGACGACACGCAACTCGGCGAGGACGTGCGACTGTTTCCCAACGTCGTCATTTACGCGCGCACCCTGGTGGGCCATCGCGTGCGCATCCACGCCGGCGCGGTCATCGGCTCCGACGGCTTCGGCTACGTGCTGGATGGCGGTCGGCACCGCAAGGTTCTCCAGATCGGCCAGGTCATCATCCATGACGACGTGGAGATTGGCGCGAACACCTGCATCGACCGCGCCGCGCTCGGCTCGACCGTGATCGGACGCGGCTCGAAGATCGACAACCTCGTGCAGATCGCCCACAACGTCGTCACCGGCGAAGGCTGCCTGCTCGTGTCCCAGGTCGGCATCGCCGGCAGCACCACCCTGGGCAACTACGTCGTCCTCGCCGGCCAGGTCGGTCTCATTGATCATTTGAAGCTGGGCAACCAAGTCACCGTGGCCGCGCAGTCTGGGGTGATGAAGAACATTCCCGATGGCGAAACCTGGATGGGCTACCCCGCCGCGCCGGCCCGCGAAACCCAGCGCAATTACCTGCTCGTGCGCCGGCTCGCCGACTGGCAGAAGCGCATCATTCAGATGGAAGAACAAATCGCCGCACTGTCGGCCCCGAAAAGCTGACCCCATGCTTCCGCCGAAAACTGATTCTCCCGAACCGCTCGATTCCCCGGGACGCCGCCGCCTGCCGCCGCTGCTGCGCCGCGCCTGGTACGGATTGAACCAGGCCTTCCGCCGCCGCCTCGCGCATCTCAGTCTCACCCCCGATCAGTTCACCGTGCTGCGCATTTTGCTGGAGGGCGACGCGCGCGGCCTGACCCAGCGCGAGTTGTCGCGCCTCATGTCGAGCGACCCCAACACCGTCGCCTCGCTCCTCGAACGGATGGAGAAGGCCGGACTCGTCCAGCGGACGCCGCATGAGCGCGACCGCCGCGCGCATCGCATCAAACTCCTGCCGGCGGGGAAAAAATCTTACGAAGCCGCGCGCGTCATCGCCGTGGCGCTGCAAGGCGAGGTGCTGGAAGTCCTCCCCGAAACGAGCCGGGAAACCTTCCTCGAACAGCTCGCCCTCGTCGCCGACGCCTGCCGCCAGGCGGCGGATGAAGGGGCGCGCTGAATGCAGCACGTTCCTCCGCTCCGCGCAGAAAAAAGACGCCAGATGCTCCAGTCGTATCTTGAAATCATTACCGTTCCAAAGCGGCGCTGAAGCGACCGCACTCCAAACGCTTCGCG
>JAYVWQ010000254.1:0-8628 GCA_043785945.1 Akkermansia sp. | reverse complement strand
GTGAGGTCGAGAAACTTCATCGCTTGGATTTCATCGCTTGGTTTTCCTGAGTGCGTCCTTTATTTTTTCCAACTGTGAGTGACAACGTGAATGTTGAAAAGTCGTCCGTGAAGCGTTTTTCCGGTGCGCCGGGGAAAGAACCCGCCGGTGGCGGCTCCTTGCGCGGCAACGGCAAGGCTGAACGCCATTACCTCGAAGCGATGGAGGAGATGGTGGAATACTATCTGCGCACCCAGGACGCGGAGACCGCCCCGCGCTTCGTGGAAGCGCTCATGCAGCGCCTGCGGGCCTCCGGTTTCAAGGTGCCCGGTCCGGTCAGCACGCCCTACCTCAACACCATCCCGGTGTCCGAGCAGCCCGAATATCCCGGTGACCGCGTGATCGAGCGCCGCATCAAGAGCATCATCCGCTGGAACGCCATGGCCATGGTCGTGAACGCGAACCAAAAGCATGACGGCCTCGGGGGACACATCTCGAGCTTCGCCTCCAGTGCCACGCTCTACGAGGTGGCGCAGAACCATATCTTTCGCGGCGGGGACAACGGCATCGGCGACTTCATCTTTTTCCAAGGCCACGCCACGCCGGGCAATTACGCCCGCGCCTTCATGGAAGGGCGTTTGACCAAGGAACAGCTCTCGAACTTCCGCCAGGAACTCGCGCCGGGCGGCGGTCTCTCCAGCTATCCGCATCCGTATCTCATGCCGGATTTCTGGCAGTTCCCCACCGTGTCGATGGGCCTCGGTCCCATCATCTCCATCTATCAGGCCCGCTTCCTCCGCTACATGCAGGCCCGTGGTTTCATGCCCACGGACAACGAGCCGAAGGTCTGGGCCTTCGTCGGCGATGGCGAATCGGACGAACCGGAAACCCTCGGCGCCATCACGCTCGCCTCGCGCGAGAACCTCGACAATTTGATCTGGGTCGTGAACTGCAATCTCCAGCGTCTCGATGGGCCGGTGCGCGGCAACGGCAAGATCATCCAGGAACTCGAAGGCGCTTTCCTCGGGGCGGGCTGGAATGTCATCAAGGTCATCTGGGGCAGCGATTGGGACGAACTGTTCGCCAGCGACCACAATGGTCTCCTCCTCAAGCGCCTCGGCGAATGTGTGGATGGTGATTTTCAGAAATACATCGTCGAAAGCGGCAGCTACATCCGCAAACACTTCTTCGGCAAGTATCCCGAACTCGCGGCGCGCGTCGTCCACATGACCGATGAGCAGTTGCGCAAGATGCTGCGCGGCGGCCATGACCCGCGCAAAGTTTATGCGGCCTACAAAGCCGCGATGGAGCACAAGGGCCAGCCCACCGTCATCCTGGCCAAGACGGTCAAGGGTTATGGACTCGGCGAAGCGGGCGAAGGCCGCAACATCTCGCATCAGCAGAAGAAGATGAACGAGAAGGAACTCCGCGAGTTCCGCGCCCGGTTCAACATCCCGATCAGCGACGACGAGATCGCGGACATGCCCTTCTTCAAACCCGCGCCCGACAGCCCGGAGATTAAGTATCTGCTCGACCGCCGCCAGAAGCTCGGCGGCTCACTGCCCAAGCGCACGGTCAAAGCGCCCAAGCTCGAGACGCCCTCGGTCACGGAGTTCGGTGCGGCGGCCCTGCGCGGCTCCGCGGACCGCGTGGTTTCCACCACCGGCGCATTCGTGGACTTGTTCCGCCAACTCCTCCGCAACGAGAAGATCGGCCGCCACATCGTGCCCATTATTCCTGATGAGGCGCGCACCTTCGGCATCGATCCGATGTTCCGCGAGTTCGGCATCTATTCGTCCAAGGGCCAGCTCTACGACCCCGTCGATAACAAGTCCATGTCGCCCTACGTCGAGACCAAGGACGGCCAGATTTTGGAGGAAGGCATCACCGAAGCCGGTTCCATGTCCTCGTTCATCGCCGCCGGCACGGCCTACGCCAGCCTCGGGGTCAACATGATCCCGTTCTTCATCTACTACTCGATGTTCGGCTTCCAGCGCATCGGCGATCAGATTTGGCTGGCCGGCGACATTCGCGCCAAGGGCTTCCTTTGTGGTGCGACTTACGGACGCACCTCGCTTAACGGCGAAGGACTGCAACATCAGGACGGACACAGCCTGCTCACGGCCAGCACCGTGCCGACCATTTACGCCTACGATCCGGCCTTCGCTTTCGAGATCGCCGTCATCATCGCCGACGGACTCAAGCGCATGTATCAGGACGGCGAGGAAATTTTCTACTACCTCACCCTCTACAACGAAAATTATGCCCAGCCCGCCATGCCTGAAGGCGTGACCGACGGCATCCTCCAGGGTCTCTACAAGTTCCGTCCCGGCGCGGACGGACTGAAGCACAAGGCGCACATCATCGGCAGCGGAGCTATCATCCACTCCGGTCTGCGCGCGCAGAAGATGCTCGAAACCTACGGCGTCTCCGCCGATGTCTGGAGTGCGACCAGCTACAAGCGCCTGCGCAACGACGCGATCAACTGCCGCCGTTGGAACATGCTCAACCCCACCGCACCGGCGCGGAAGTCTTACGTGGAGACCGTGCTCGCCAATGAGCAGGGACCGTTCGTCGCCGTCTCTGACAACATGCGCAGCGTGCCGGATCAGATCGCCCCATGGGTGCCCGGCGGCCTAATGACGTTGGGCACGGATGGCTTCGGTCGCAGCGACACCCGCGAACGCCTCCGCCGCTTCTTCGAGGTGGATGCAGAGTCCACCGTCATCGGCACGCTCTACGCACTGGCCGAGAAGGGCCAGATCGAGCGCACGGTCGTGGCGCAGGCCATCAAGGATTTGAACTACGACGTGAACAAGGTTTTCCCGCAGTTGCTGTAAGAGCGGGAGAAGTTCTTCAAACGACCGTCGCTGCGAGGTGCCGGTCTTTTGTTTGTCGTGCGTGTATTCTCGCCGGGCCTCGCCCGTTCACCACTGGATCAAGGAGCGTCCGGATCAAGATTGGGCAACTGCCAGGGTGTGTCGCGGCGCGGGCGTTCAGCCCCTTCCTTCACTGGCACTCCCAACACCGTGCCCCATGTCCAGACTTCGCCGTCGCGGGTTAGGGCCACACCCATCTTCCCGCGCCCGGCCGCACCGAAGGCCACAAAGTCCTTCTGCAAGTCGATGCGTTTGAACTGCACGGGTTCGTGATTGGTCTTGTTGAGAAAGGCATAATCCGACGCGTCCATGGACCAAAGAGAACCGTTCTTCTTCATCAGCACATGGTAGAAATACTCCGAGTTAGAGATCGCCCGCCAATCGCTGTCGATGCCGACCCGGGCGGGCGTTCGGTTGAAGATTTGAATAGGAGCACCCGTGTAGATGCCCGCGTTGCGTCCCCAAGCCCAAAGCGTCCCGTCTGTTTTGATGGCGAAATTGATGAAATACCCAAACCCGACTTCGGTCCAATTCGTGTCCGATGAGACGCGTGTGGGAACCGGAAAACGATTTGTGTCATCGGCTTTTCCTGTCAGCGATCCACAAAACCAGAGGCTTCCGTCCGCTTGCAGACCGACCGTTTGCAAGCCTGACGCCCAGATCTTGGTCCAATTGGCGTTGGTGCCGATCTGCGTGGCATCAGCGATCTGCCGATTCGTGAGACCGAGGCCGAGTTGTCCGGCCCAGTTTTCTCCCCAGGACCACAGCGTGCCGTCCTTTTTCAAGGCCAAGCTGTGCGAGCCTCCAGCGGCCACTTGCTTCCAATCATCCCCTGGAGCGGAAGGAACGGGACTGGCACGTTGGTCTTTGGAGCGGACGCGACGAGCATTCCCCCCTTGGCTCAAACCGATGCCCAACTGTCCAGAAAGGTTTTCTCCCCACGCCCAAATCGTGCCGTCCGATTTCAAGGCCAGATTGTGGGAGAAGGAACTGGAGACGCCCACCCATTCTTGTTCATCACCGCTTCGCTTCAGCACCGCTTGAGAGCGGATATTCCCGAGAGCCAGCACCGGCCAGCCCGCGAAGTTGTCTCCCCAAGACCAGAGGCTGCCATCCGAAGCGAGAATGATCCCGTGCCTTCCGCCCATGCTGATGGCGGGCGTAACTTTGCCGGTGGGTAGCTTGAGTCGCGTTGCGGCAACAGGTTCCTGCGCACCACCCAGGCGGGCCGCGATGGCAACCGTCACCAGCGAAGCAGTGCCCAGCGTAACGAGCGCGCCTGCGCACAGGGCGAAGGTGGTTTTCAGTTTCGCCCAGGCCATCAGTTTGAGTGTGGAGTTGATCATCATTGTTGTGGAAGCCGTGGTGCTGCCCTGCGCTATCGCCGCCGCCGCGACAGAACCAACCAAAAGGGTGGGCGCAGCTTGAACCGCGTAGGCCGAAAGCGCACCCACGATGGCCACCGTTGAAAGCGTCACGCCGCGCTTCGCGAAACTGCTCCGCAGCTTAACCACCGCCCGCTCGACCCGCTTGCGCGCTGCCTCGGCGTCGATGTCCAGTGCTGCGCCCACTTCCTTGAGCGACTTCTCGGCAAAGAAACGCAGTGCGAGTGCATCGCGATCTTTCTCGCCCAAACCGGCCATCGCTTCGTCCAGGAAGGGAGCCATGTGTTCCCAATTGAATTCTTCTGACGCCATGTTTTGCATTCGAGCAGCCTCCTCTTCCCGCTTCTGGCGACGATGCTGGCTCACCAGGACGTTGGTGCAGGTGAATCGCGTGGTGCAAAGCAGCCAGCCCGGAAGCACCGTCCCCGGTCGCAACGCGCGGGCCTTCCGGGACAGGATGATGAAAACAGTCTGCGTGACTTCTTCGGCCAGATGTGAATCCCGTAACTGACGCACGGCGGCTGAATAGACCAGGTTGAGGTAGCGCTTGGTCAGTCCGGCAAAGGCTTCCTCCGAGCCGCTGGCGGCATACTCAGCGAGCAATTCATCATCATTCTTATCGGGCATCCGACTAAGAATGTGCGCCCGATCCGAAATCGGACATTCTTTTTGCGGGAGGACTATTAAACCACCGGCGGCTTCGCCTGGTGCCACTCCGTCGATTGCTCATAGGCGTGAGCGATCTTCAGGATAGTGGACTCGCCAAACGGTTTGCCCAGCAGTTGCAGGCCGATGGGGAGTTTCGGATTCGCGCTGAATCCGCAGGGCAGGCTCAGGCCGCAGATGCCCGCGAGGTTGCACGAGATGGTGAAGATGTCGGAGAGATACATCTGCATCGGGTCATCGCTCTTCTCGCCGATCTTGAAGGCGGGCGTCGGCGTGGTGGGCGTGACGATGGCATCGACCTGCTCGAAGGCCTTGATGAAATCCTGGCGGATGAGCGTGCGGACTTTTTGCGCGCGCAGATAAAAGGCGTCGTAGTAGCCGCTGCTCAACACATACGTGCCGAGGATGATGCGGCGTTTCACCTCCGCGCCGAAACCCTGCCCGCGCGTCTTGCGGTAAAGCTCCAGCGGGTCCGCACCGTTCACGCGCGCGCCGTAACGAATGCCATCGAAACGCGCAAGATTCGCCGAGGCTTCGGCGGGCGCGATGATGTAATACGTGGCGGCGGCGTATTCGGTGTGAGGCAGGGAAATTTCCACGATCTCCGCGCCGAGTTCCGTGAGCTTCTTCACGGCGGCATTGACGGAGGCGCTGACTTCCGGGCTGAGGCCGCTGACGAAATACTCTTTGGGCAGACCAATCTTCAGCCCGCGAATGTTGCCATCGAGCGCGGCGGCGTAATCCGGCACCGGCTCGGGAATGCTCGTGGAATCTTTCGCATCGTAACCGCTGATGGCGCGCAGCACCTGCGCCGCGTCGCGCACGTCCTTGGTGAACGGCCCGATCTGATCCAACGACGACGCGAAGGCCACGAGGCCGTAACGAGAGACGCGGCCGTAGGTCGGCTTGAGTCCCACGCAACCGCAGAGCGCGGCGGGCTGGCGAATCGATCCGCCGGTGTCCGAGCCGATGGAAGCAAAACATTCGTCCGCCGCCACGGCCGCCGCACATCCGCCCGACGAGCCGCCGGGAATGCGCGACGTGTCCCACGGATTGCGCGTGGTGAAGAACGCGGAGTTCTCCGTCGAACTGCCCATCGCGAACTCATCCATGTTCAACCGTCCAAAAATAATCGCACCCGCCGCGCGCAGCTTCTCCGTCACCGTCGCGTCATAGGGCGAGATGAAGTTGCCCAGAATCTTGGACGCGCAGTTGAGCGGATGCCCCTTCACCGCGAGCACGTCTTTGATCGCGACGGGCACGCCGAGCAATGGATGGCTCTGCGGCGTCGCGCCGCCCGCGATGAGTTTATCCACGGCGTCCGCCTGGGCGAGCGCGTCCGCGTCGTCGTGACTGAGGAAGGCTTTGACCTGGCCATCGACGCGCTGGATTTGGTCGAGGCACGACTGCATGGCCTCGCGCGCGGAGACCTCGCGGGTGACGAGACGTTGTTGAAGCTGGGAGAGCGAGAGTTGGTTGAGCATGAGATTTTTCTAACGCGAAGCAGAAAGGTTGCGACGGCATGGGAGGGCGCGGCAGGCCGGGAGTGGAATGCCCCAACGGGGCTTCATCATGTCAGCCCAGGGTTGCGAGGCACGAGCTACCCTGGGTACGCGGTATAAAGATTCACCCAACCCTGAAAGGGTTGCAGCACACGAAAGCCTTGCGGGTGATTCAACCCCGTTGGGGTTGAAGAATTTTTCAGGATGCGGTTCCCAGGGTAGCTCGTGCCTCGCAACCCTGGGCTGAATGACGAAATCCCTTTGGGATTTGCCAAGGTGTGTCTCCGCCTTGGTTATCCAATCGCGGGTGCTAGCCTTCATACAGGACAATCCCGCGCTCCATCACCAACTCGATGAACATGTCGCGCTCGCGCAGTCGTTCTTCGATGAAGCGCGGCTTGCGCACCAGCAAGTCGAGCGGGAAGGGCGCATCGAAGCGGGAACGAATTTCTCCCGACTTGCGAATCTCATTGCCGTGAAAGGGGAGAATCACCATCAGGTCCACGTCGGAATCCGGCGTCGGCTTCCCGTAGGCATGGGAGCCGAAGAGGATGATTTTGCTGGGACGAAATTCGCGAGCCACCGCTTCGCAGTAGGACTTGATTTGCCGACGAAGGTTCGCAGGCGTCTTGGCCTCAGCCAGCGGTGGTTTGAGTTGGTGGCTCACGCTCATCCCAGACTACTCGACGATTTTCGGCACCTGAAACAGCCCGTTAATCTGCGACGGCGCATTGCGCATCGCGTCCTCGTGCGGGAGCGAGGGGCGCACCTCGTCGGCGCGGGTCACGTTGACGAGCGGCACGGCGTGGGCGGTCGGTTCGACGTTCGAGACATCGAGTTCATTGAGCTTGGCGATGTAGCCGAGAATGTTCCCAAGCTGCGCCTGGAACTTCTGTTCCTCTTCTGGCGTGAGCGCGAGCCGCGCGAGATGCGCCACGTATTTGACATCAAAACCCTGAGCCGACATGCGCGCGAAGGTACGGAGGCGCAGGCTCGCAGTTCAAGGTTCAAAGTGGTCGGAGCGGTTGGCGAAGTGTCGGTCAGGGCGGGAAGCCGAAGGACAGTTTGACCGCAGAATACTCGGGATGCACCGCGCCGCTGCTGGTGCGGATGATGAGCGGCGGTTCCGTCCAAGTTTTCGTGCGCATCGCTTCGGGCAAATCTTCCGCGCGCATCAGTCCAAACAAGCCGAGCAGGGGACGTTCGCCCTCGCGCAAGACCACGGGCCGCCAGCGCACAATGACCAGTCCGGCCGCCGTCGCAGCGGCGCGCACGCGTTGATGCTGCTCTTCCGGGGCAACGGGGAAGACGCAGGCGAAGAAGCCGCCGCGTTCCAGATGCCGCGCCGCCACGGTGCAATAGTCAGCGATGCTGCCCCGCATTTCAAAACGGCAGGCGACCTTCTGCGGATGGTCGCCCTCCACGCCGCTGCCCAGCGGGAAATAGGGCGGGCTGCCCAGCACGAGATCAAATTTCTCCCCTGCGCTCAACACTTCGGCGTCGCGAAAATCTCCCTGCCGGATTTCGTAACGCTCGTTCAGACCGTTCCAGGCCGCCGATTTGCGGGCGAGCTTCACGCTCTCCTCCTGCGCCTCAACGGTGACAAAACGCGCTCCGGTCAACCGCCACGCCGCCATCATGCCCACCGTGCCGAGACCGCTGCCGAGGTCCAGCGCGGTGCGCGCGCTCGGACACCAACTCGTGCCATACCAGGCCGTGAGCACGTCATCGGTCGAGAAGCGGTGCCCGTTGGTGAGTTGGAAGAGGCGGAAGCATCCGCTGATCGCGTCGAGCGTCTCGCCGGGTTCCAACTCCGGTCCCTGACCGAGCGCGCCGGGCGGCACAGGGCCGGGCTTGGCCCAGCCTTTGAACATCGGTTCCGCAAAATTCATCGGCCGAGCAAACAGGACGCGCGCGGAAAGTTAAATGAGAAGATGGGAACGTGAAGCCGTGGGGAACTCTGACTCCCACCAAAGCCGCACGGCCATTCGTGGAGGGGAATTCCCGAATGCTGCGCCCAAGGGGCGCTTTCTTCCATCTTGACCTCCATGCTTTGCGGGGCAAAGTGCAAAGCATGGATTCCAATTCGGCCTCCGAGCACCTGCAAGTCATTCGCACTTTGATGGAGCGGTCGGCAGTTTATCGCCGCGCCCTCGCGCCCATCATGATTGGGGCTGGCGTCATCGGACTGCTGGGCGCCGTGGTGCCTTGTTTCCA
>JAYVWQ010000253.1:0-3310 GCA_043785945.1 Akkermansia sp. | reverse complement strand
GGTCTGCGGCTGACGGTGCAGCGCATCGCCCCGGCGGCGGAGCGTGGCAATCTGAGTCTCACCGCCGGGCAAATTCCTCCCCTCAATGCGTTCGTCCGGATCGAAGACCTCGGAGAACAAGTCGGACTACCACATCGGGCCAACATGCTTCTGCTCCCCGCCATCGTGGGTACCTCCAGCAAGCCGACGCGGTTCTTGAGTATCGAATGGATGCGGAAGGTGTGGTTCCATTACGTCCTTCATCGGATCAATGTGAAACCGCGCGAACGCCCGTTGCCACCGGACGAACAAGTTCCAGCAGCGGCCCGTCTTCTGAAACAAGCCTGGTTCATCAGCAACCTGGACCTCAGCCTCGCCTACGACCCGAGCAACCGCTGGGCGACACTGACCACCCGGCGCGTCTTCCTGGAACCCGCCGTGGAAAGAGCTGCGACCAAGCCACGCACCGCCATGCACACCAACTTCTTCTGGAATCTTGACACGCCAGCGGGTGTTCAGGCGTCGGTGCGATTCACGAATGCCGTCCGCGTCCTCACCTACCTTGTGAACCAGTTTCGCGCCGGCACCAATACCACGCCCTACTCAATGGTCACCGCTGCGGGTCCGCCCTATGCGCCCGACGATTTGCGCGATGATG
This sequence comes from Akkermansia sp., assembly GCA_043785945.1. GTDB lineage: Bacteria > Verrucomicrobiota > Verrucomicrobiia > Limisphaerales > SIBH01 > JANNGC01. Next base: position 2,673 of record JAYVWQ010000253.1, on the reverse strand, counting down.
AAATTTTGGTCAACAGCTGGCTCGCCGAAGACTTGCGGCTGACCGTCGGCGACTCGATGGAGATGATTTATTACCTCCCCGATTCAGGGAGCCGGTTGCTCGAAGCCACCAATCGCTTCCGCGTGCGCGGCATCGTGCCGATGGGCGGCGTGCATGGTGACCGCACGCTGATGCCTGACTTCCCCGGCTTGTCCAAGGCCGAGAGCACGCACGACTGGGATGCGGGTTTTCCTCTGACGCACAAAATCCGCGATAAGGACGAAGCGTACTGGAAGCAGTATCGAGGCACCCCGAAGGCATTCATCACTCTCGCCTCCGGGCAGAAAATGTGGGCCAACCGTTTCGGCAATCTCACCGCGCTGCGTTGGCCGGCTCCCGAAGAGGCGGTGGCCGCCTTCCGATACCTTCCGCAGATCGAGTTCAATATCCTGGCGAACCTGAATCCGGCGGATGTGGGTCTTCACTTCGAGCCGTTGCGCGAGCAGGCGTTGCGCGCTGCCGAACAATCGCAGGATTTCGGCGGGCTGTTCATCGGGTTCAGCTTTTTCCTCATCGGCGCGGCGCTCATCCTGATGGCGCTGCTGTTTCAATTCGGCGTCGAGCAGCGCGCGGCGGAAATTGGGACGCTGCTGGCGCTCGGCTTCCCGGCGCGGCGTGTGCGGAAGCTGTTTCTGCTCGAAGGCGCGGCCCTGGCCTTCGTCGGCAGCGTGCTTGGCGTGGCGGGTGGAATTCTCTACGCGCGCGCCATGCTGCATGGGCTGACAACCATCTGGCGCAGCGCCACGAACACGAGCGCGCTCACGTTCCACGCCTCGCCCGTCACGATTTTGATTGGGCTGATCAGCGGGACATTGGTGGCGGTGATCACCATTTGGTTCGTGCTGCGCAAGCAGGCGCGGCAGCCCGCGCGCGCCTTGCTCGCGGGTGAATGGAGCGCCGAGCACCCGCTCAGCCCGAAGGTCAACGGCGTCCAGCGGCCGAAGTGGAGTTGCGCCCTCCGGGCTTGTTTCCGAGCCTCAATCGTCGCCTGGGCTTCGCTTGCCTTCACGGTTATCACCATCGTGTGGGCTTACCTCAGTGGTGAGTCATCCAACCCAGAGTTTTTCTTCAGCGCCGGATCGTTGGCGCTGATTGCCGGGCTGGCGTTCTCCTCGGCCTGGCTCGGTCGGAGTCGAGGTCACGAGACTCCATCTTCCTCCCAATCAGTCAGAGTCTCGCTGCCTCGGCTGCTACGGGGGGCGGCGGGGCGGCGCAAGTCGCGCAGCGTGGCCACGGTGGCGTTGCTGGCGAGCGGCGTGTTTCTCATCGCGTCCATTGGCGCGTTTCGGCTGGATGCGGAGGCGGACGCTTGGAAGCGCAGTTCCGGCACGGGTGGCTTCGCGCTCATCGGCGAAAGCACGCTGCCCATCATCAAGGATTTGAACACGCGCGAAGGACGCGATGCGCTTGGTCTCGACGAGAAGCTTCTGCAAGGCGTCTCGTTTGTTCCGTTCCGTGTGCGCGAGGGCGATGATGCGAGTTGCCTGAACTTGAACCGTGCGCAGCAGCCGAGGTTGTTGGGGGTGAAGCCGGAGTTGATGGGAGGCAGTTTCTCTTTCGCTGCAAAGGCCGATGGCCTGCTCGAAGATCGGCCTTGGGAAACGCTCAAGCAGGGAGCGTTTTATCCAGCGCGGGGAACTCCGCTGACCTCCAACCAAATCGGGACCATCGGCGACGCCGCTTCCATTCAATGGGCGCTGCACAAAAAAATCGGCGACACGCTGCCGTATCGCGACGAGCGCGGGAACGACTTCGACGTGCGGCTCGTCGGCGGGTTGGCGAATTCCATCCTGCAAGGCTCGCTCATCATCGACGAGGCGGAGTTCACGCGGCGCTTCCCCGGCGTGAGCGGCTATCGAATGTTCCTGATTGATTGCCCGTCGAACGCCCTGCCGCAGGTCAGCGCGGAGTTGTCGCGCGCGTTGCAGGATTACGGATTTGAAGTCACGCCGGCGGCGCAGCGGCTCGCGGCGTTCAATGCGGTGCAGAACACGTATCTCAGCACGTTCCAGGTGCTCGGCGGACTGGGCCTGCTGCTCGGCAGCGTGGGGCTGGGCATCGTGGTGTTGCGGAATGTGCTGGAGCGGCGCGGCGAACTGGCGCTGCTCATGGCCGTCGGATTCCGGCGGCAACGCGTGCAGACGCTGGTGCTGGCCGAACACGCGGCGCTACTGGGCTTGGGATTGATCATCGGCGTCGTCTCGGCGCTGGTGGCGATTTTACCGAGCCTGCTTTCGCCGCGCGGCGAGCTGCCGGTGCTGTCGCTGTCGCTCACGCTGGGCGGCGTGCTGTTGTTTGGATTGGTTTCGACCTGGCTGGCCACGCGCGTGGCGGTGCGGGGGAATTTGTTGGAAGGATTACGAAATGAATAAGCATGTTTTTAACGCAGAGGCGCAGAGGCGCAGAGACGCAGAGAGAAAAGGCGGAGAGTGGAAAGCAGGCAGTTTCTTTCTCTTTCCCCCTCTGCGCCTCTGCGCCTCTGCGGCAAAATTGATGATCTTTTCCTGCGCGTGTTGTTGTCTCAACGCGTCTGCCGCCGACACCGCCAAGCCGCTTTACCAAAACAATTTCACCACCAACGAAGTGGGCAAGCTGCCGGAGGAAATGCTGCTGCTCGACGGCGGGTTCGCCGTG
>JAYVWQ010000252.1:0-8483 GCA_043785945.1 Akkermansia sp. | reverse complement strand
ATCACGAAAGCCGGTCAGTCTTTGCATAGAAACGAGCCGGTAGGGAACGGGAAAAGCGGATGGATGGCAAGCGTGGCGGAGCGGTGTTGGTCACGCTTTCGGCCTGACGGTTCACGGGGCATCCTTGCCTCGTGTTCAGGGTTCCTGCCTTCGCGCGCCGCTCGGGACAACGGGAGGCCGCCCAAACCGTCTGGCTGGAAGCCTGACCCGCCGGCGTAGGCCGGCCAGACTATTCCGGCTTCGGCGAGAGCTTCAGCACCATGGCTTTCATTTCCTTGCCGGGCTTGAACTTGGCCACGGCGCGGGCCGGGATGGGGAATTCCTTTTTCGGATCACCGGGATTGCGTCCGACGCGCGGCTTGCGGAAGCGCACCTCGAAGACGCCGAAGTTGCGCAGCTCAATGCCCTCGCCGTGCGCGAGACTGTCGATGATGCTGTCTAAGGTCATTTGTACGACGCGGGCCACTTGTTCCTGGACCAGGCCGCTTTCCTCGCTAATGCGGAGGACTAAGTCTCGTTTTGTCATAAGCGCATAATGTTGAAGTTAATCCACTTCGACCGATTCGAGTCGATTAGGCTCTTGGTGGGGCAGGGGGTCAAGTGGGGAAAAGGAGAGAAAATGGGCCTCATGCCAAGTCCGCGCAGGAGGCAAAGCCACGAGCCTGACCGATTAACCCGGAGCGCGGACGTCTCGTCCGCGCGAAAGGCCGGGATAGCTCTGGAAACACGCGGGCGAGACGCCTGCGCTCCCCACCGAGGCAAACTGCCGGCCCGTTCAGCTCTCGATGACGTTGATCTCGACCGGCTCCACGTTGATCCCCTGCTTCTCCAGCCAGGCGATGGCTGCTTTGATCTGGGCACGGGCCCCTTCGAGTTCCAGACAGACGATTCCAATTTCATCCGTGACGCTGGCCTGTCGCACGTTGGTCACGAGCGGAAACTTCTTCGTGAGCTGCCAGATGATGGGGGTCTTGATCAGCTTGGGCGGATACATGAGCCAGAGGCGGCGCTGCTGGAGGCCGTTGGCGGGAGCCTTGGCGGCTGGAGATTTTTTTTTCGGACTGGGCATAAAATGTTCCGCGTTTCGGGTTTTGAGTTTTGCGTCAGTTTAGCCGCCGGCAATCGCCGGAATGATGCTGACTTCGTCGCCGTCCTTGAGCGGGGTCTGCTGGTTCTCGAGGAAGCGGATGTCCTCTTCGTTGACATAGACGTTCACGAAACGGCGGACCGCGCCGCTCTCATCGACGAGACGTTCCTTGATGCCAGGAAAGAGGTTCTGCAATTCGGTGAGCGCGTCGCCAATGGTCTTGGCCTCGACCTCGACGACTTCGGCGTCGTTGGTCAGCTTGCGGAGCGGGGTCGGGATTCGGATTTTTACGGCCATATTTTTGTCATCCTCAAAGATGTTCCGTGTGAGTTCAAGCGGTGAGTTGTTTCAATGTGCCGCCAGCATCTTGCTGGCGTTTAGGTTTTCGCCAGCGGGACGCTGGTGGCACGTTGGTTCACCCGCCGGCAAATGCCGGCACGATGCTGATTTCATCGCCGTCTTTCAGAGCCGTTTGTTCGCCCTGCAAAAAACGGATGTCTTCGTCATTTACGAAGATCAGCACCGAGCCGCGCACCTGGCCGGCTTTGTCCATGATCCGATCACGGATGCCGTTGAACCGGGCGTGCAGGGCGTCGATGGCGGCGGCCACGGTCGCGGCCTGGACATCCACGAGTTCCTGCTCGTGCGTGAGGCGGCGGAGCGTGAGCGGGATGCGGACGGTGATCGGCATATCAGGCCGGGACGGCGGCTTCCTCGTTCGCGACCAGCGCCTCGAACTCGCGCAGGCTGGGTTTGATTTCGCGCGGCTGGCCAACGTGGCCGGCCACGGCGTCGAGGGTCTTGAGACCATTGCCCGTGATGCAGAGCACGGCGGAATCACCGGCGGGAATCTTGCCCGAAGCGATGAGCTTCTTGGCCACCCCCACGGTCACGCCGCCCGCGGTCTCGGCGAAGATGCCTTCGCACTCGGCGAGCAGGCGGATGCCCTCGCGGATTTCCTCGTCGGTGACGTCGTCGGCGTGCGCGCCAGTTTCCTTCATCACCTTGAGCGCGTAGAAGCCGTCGGCGGGCGTGCCGATGGCGAGCGACTTGGCGATGGTGTTCGGCTTCACGGGCTTGAAGAAATCCAGACCGGCCTTCTGCGCAGAGGAGATGGGCGAACAGCCGGTGGCCTGCGCGCCGTGAACCTTGTGCGGGGTCGCGGCCACGAGTCCGAGCTTGGTGAACTCCTGATACGACTTCTGGATTTTCGTGAGCAACGAGCCGGAGGCCATCGGCACCACGGTGTGCTGCGGGAGGCGCCAGCCGAGTTGTTCGGCGATTTCAAAGCCCATGCTTTTGGAACCCTCGGCGTAGTAGGGGCGCATATTTACGTTCACGAAGGCCCAGCCGTATTTGCCGGCGATCTCGGCGCAGAGGCGGTTCACCTCGTCGTAGTGGCCTCGGATGCAGATGACGTTCGCGCCATAGACTAGAGAGTTGACGATCTTGCCCTGCTCCAGATCGGACGGGATGAAGACGTAACTCTTGAGGCCGGCGGCGGCGGCGTTGGCGGCCACGGAGTTCGCCAGATTGCCGGTCGAAGCGCAGGCGACGGTGGTGAAGCCCAGCTCTCTCGCGCGGCTCAAGGCCACACTCACGACGCGGTCTTTGAAGGAGAGCGTCGGGTAATTCACCGTGTCGTTCTTGATCCACAGTTCACGGATGCCGAGGCGTGCGGCCAGACGCGGCGCTTTCACGAGCGGCGTGTAGCCGACCTGGAAGCCCACGGTCGGTTCGCCGGCCACGGGCAGCAGTTCGCGGTAGCGCCACATGGTCTGGGGGCGCGACTCGATGGCCGCGCGGGTCATGGACTTTTTGATCCGTTCGTAGTCGTAGCTGACTTCGAGCGGGCCGAAGTCGAACTCGCAGACGTGCGTGGCGGCGAGCGGATATTCGCGTCCGCACTCGCGGCACTTAAGCGCCTTCATGAAACCTTGTTTTTCCATAGCTTAAATTCCCAACTTCAAATTCTGGATGACGGGCAAAATTCCCGGGGCCAAACAGCCGCCGGCAATTTCGTCATTCGTCATTCGAGCTTCGTCCTTCCCAAGGGGGCAATAAAAAACCCCTTCTCATCGAAGAGAAGAGGTGCGGTCTGTACGGTCAGGCACTCTTCTCATCTTCCCCGGAGCACCTGCTGCGGGCTGGATTTAGCACCTGTCATCGGAGATTGCGCTCCAACCGGTTGCCGTGGCTTCACTGGGCCAGTCCCTCTGCCACTCGCGATGAGTCCGTTCATATCAACGGATACGGATGAATTGATGCAATAGCTCAGGCGGGGTGTCAAAAAGATTTTTCGGCGGCGGCGAATGGGAGCGTCGGATGTTGATTTGGATCGGGCGCGGATGGCGCGGACGCCCCTTCGCCTTGGGCACGCGGATCTGCAGAGCCGCGCTCCGTTCAGGAGGTTCGGTTTCACTTCCCGCTCGCAATGCTCCACGAACCTGCGATTTTTTCCCCAGCCATGAGCCGTCCTGAAAACACTTTGCCTGGTCTGTCGTCACCACGAGAGCGAGACCGGAAGCGAGAGCAATTGCCGGGCTGGCATCGGGGCGCGCTCACCCTCGCCGTCACTTACCTGATCTTTGCCGCCCTTTGGATTTCCCTCTCGCACAGCGTGGTCTCGCGTCTGGTGGAGCAAAGCCGTGCGCCCTATCTGGAGTTGCTGGAGGACACGGCCTTCGCGCTTTGCACGGGGCTGCTCCTCTATGGGTTAGTCAGCCGTTTCGCCCGTCGGCAAGCCGTGGTCGAGGAAGCCTTGCGCCGCAACGAGCGCCGCTATCGTTCGCTCGTGCTGGCCACGGCCCAAGTCACCTGGACGGGCGCACCGAATGGCGAAATTCTGGAACCGCAGCCGACTTGGGAAGCCTTCACCGGGCAGAACTTCGCCACCTACAAAAGCTGGGGTTGGATGGAAGCCATCCACCCGGACGACCGCGAGCGCCTGCGGGAGCGATGGCGCAAGGCCGTGGCCCGCGAGTCGAGTCCACCCAATGACCGCTACTATGAAATCGAATACCGCGTGCGCCGGCACGATGGAGTCTATCGGAATTTCCTCACCCGCACCGTGCCGGTGCTGGAAACCGGCGGGCCGGTGCAGGAATGGGTGGGCATCTGCTACGACATCACCGATCAGAAAGGACATGAGCAAAAACTGCGCGACAGCGAGGAACGCTACCGCAACCTCGTCGATGTGGCCCCGGACATGATCTTCGTTCATCAAGGCGGTCGTATTACTTTCATGAATCCCGCCGGCCTGCGTCTCCTGAGCGCGCCGAGTCTGGAGTCGGTCGTGGGACTCAATGCCATTGACCTCGCCCATCCTGACTTTCACGAGATCATCCGCGAGCGCATCCGCCAGACCGCCGCCGGACAAAAGGTGCCGACGATGGAGCAGCGGCTCCGGCGTTTCGACGGCACGTACGTGGATGTCGAGCTGGGTGCGACTGGGTTCCTGACTCAAGGCCAGCCCGCCGTGCAGGTCGTGGCCCGCGACATCACCGCGCGTCTCCAGGCCCAGGAAGAATTGCGCGCCAGCGAAACGCGTTTTCACCTCGTGACCCGGGCCACGACCGACATCGTGTATGACTGGGACATGGCGACGAACGCGATTTGGTGGAATGAAAATTTGCGCCTCCTCTTCGGCTATGAAGGCAAGCCGGAGGATCTCGGCATCACTTTCTGGACTTCGTTAATCCATCCCGACGACGCCGCCCGCGTCGAAGCCAGCCTCTTCGGCGCGATTGGCGAGGGCAAACAATTCTGGGCCGACGAATACCGCTTCAAGCGCATCGACGGCTCCTACGCCAACATCCTCGATCGCGGCTACATCGTGCGCGACACGCACGGCCGGGCGGCGCGCATGATCGGCGCGATGATGGACATCAGTGACCGCAAGCTGACCGAGCAACGGCTGCGGGATTCGCGCGAGCAACTCCGCGCCCTCTCCGCGCACCTCGAACGCATCCGCGAGGAGGAGCGCACGCGCATCGCCCGCGAGATTCACGACGAGCTGGGCCAGGCGCTGACCGGACTCAAGATGGACCTGAGCTGGTTTGCTTCGCGCCTGCCCAATCAGCCCGCGCTCACCGAGAAGAGCGTCGCCATGCTCAAGCTCATCGACTCCACCGTGCATGCCGTGCGCCGGCTTTCCACCGAACTGCGCCCAGCCATTCTCGACAACCTCGGCCTCGTGCCCGCCATCGAATGGCTGGCCCAGGAATTTCCCAAGCGCTCCGGCGTGACCTGCCAGTTTCGCACCTCGGACGACGACCTCAGCGTGGATGAGGCCCGCACCACCGCGCTCTTCCGCATCTGCCAGGAAGCGCTGACCAATGTGGCCCGTTACGCCGGAGCCACGGAGGTGCAGATCAATCTGGAGGCTGATGAAAAGGAAATCACCCTCCGCGTCACCGACAACGGGCGCGGGATAACCGACGCCGAGAAGAAGGGCACCAAATCACTCGGCCTCCTCGGCATGAGGGAACGCGCCCGGCTTCTCGGCGGCACTCTGCTCATCGCCGGCACGCCGGGGCAGGGGACGACGTTGACCGTGCGCATCCCTGCGCCCCAAGCTGCCGCCGTCGCCACTTGACTCAGAAACACGCCATGAAAATTCTCATCACCGATGACCACGCCGTGCTGCGGCGCGGGTTGAAGCAGATTCTCGAAGACGGCTTCGGCAAGATTCAATTCGGCGAGGCGGCCACCGCCGGCGAAGCCATCGCGCTGGTGGCGAAGGAGCATTGGGACCTCGTCGTGCTCGACATCACCATGCCGGGACGCAGTGGGCTGGATGCGCTCAAGGAAATCAAAAGCCAGCGCCCCGACCAGCGCGTGCTCATCCTCAGCGTCCACAGCGAGGATCAGTTTGCCGTGCGCGTGCTCAAGGCCGGCGCGGCGGGTTTTCTGAACAAGGACTCCGCGCCGGAAGAGCTGGTCAAGGCCGCGCGCCGCGTGCTCGCAGGTGGCCGATACGTGAGCGCAACTCTCGGGGAAAAACTCGCCAGCCAGCTCGATCAGCCGGCCGACCAGTTGCCGCACCAGACTCTTTCGGACCGTGAGTTCCAAGTGCTGCGGATGATTGGTTCCGGCAAGACGGTTTCGGAAATCGGGGTGGAACTTTCCCTGAGCGTGAAGACCGTCAGCACTTACCGCACGCGCATTTTGGAAAAAATGCAGCTCCACACCAACGCCGAGATCACGCGGTATGCCTTCGAGAACAAGCTGGTGGAGTGAAGGGCAATTGAGCCGGGCTTTTCCCCCTTACTTGCTCGCCGTCTGCGCCCCGCTTTTGAGCGGCACCGGCACAAACGCACGCACCAAGGCATTGCTCTTCGTCACGTAATCATAAAGCCGCACCGTGCCGTCAAAGCCGCCCACAGCCAGCCAGTTCGTGGTTGGGGAAAAGGCCAGGGCGAAGACCGCGCCGTCGTGGCCCTTGAAAGTGGCCACGCGCTTGCCTTCCTTGCCCGCCGTATAAACGCGCACCTCGGGAGCCGCGCCGCCCACGGCGATGTTCGTGCCGTTCGGCGCCCAGGCGATGGCCTGCACCGGCCCGCCCAATCGCTCGTATTCCTTGATCAGATTCACGTCGTTGTTGCCGGCGGTGCGGCCTTGATTCTCGGCGATTTTGTAGAGACGCGCGCCACCGGTCTCGCCGCCATAGACGACCAAATCTTCCTTGGGATGGCGCGCGAGGCAGAGCACGCCTTCGAGCAGTTTGTTGATGTCGTCGATGAACTGGCTGTTGGACACTTCGATCAATTTCATCGCCTTGTCGCGGCTGCCGCTGAGCAGACGCTTGCCGTCCACGAGAAAGGCCGTGCCGAAAACCCAGTCGCTGTGATTGTCGAACTTCATCAGCTCCTTGCCGTCCTTGACCGAGAAGACGCGCACCGATTTGTCTGCGCCGCCCACGGCGACCTTCTCCGAGTCCGGCGAGAATGAGAGGCCGTAGAGCGAATCAATCGAAGACTTGATCGAACGCACCAGCCCGTTCGTCTCCGCATCCCAGATTTGAATTTCGCCGAAGAGCGCGGGCGCACCGCCGGAGACGCCGATCAGTTTGCCATTCGGCGCATAGGCGATGGACTCGAGGCGCGGCGACTCGCCGAGCAGGCGGGCGGGCGGATTGGTTCCGTTCAGGTCATGAACCAAAACCTCATGATAGCCGGACACGGCGAGCTTTTTTCCATCCGGCGAAAAGGCCAGCGCGGAGATGACGGGCGGCTTGGTGTAAACCGGCGGTGCAGTGAGCAGAAAGGAGTTCGCATTGGTGGGCGTGTCGTTCTTCGCGCCTTCCACGATCCAGCGCGTGAAGAGCGCGACTTCGTCTTTGCTCAACGCATCGCCCTCCTTGGGCATCGACGGTTCGGCACCGCTGATTTCCTCGAGGACCAGGCTGTTGGTCGGTTCGCCCGCCTTGAAGCCCGCCCCATGTTTGCCGCCCTTGAGGAAAGCCGCATACGTCGTCAGGTCGATCTCGCCCTTGAGCTTGCCCGGATGGTGACAGCCCGTGCAGCTCCGCTTCAACACCGGCACGAGGTCGTGATAATAGCTGACGGGTTTCTCGGCGGCGGCAGTGGTGAATGCGACCAAAAGAAAAGGGAGCGCAAGTATGCGGGTAAAAATTTTCGTACGCGTTGTCGCGTTCGTGGCGCTTCTTATTCCCTCTCCCCTCACGAGGAGAGGGCTAGGGTGAGGGGTGAGGCGTGGTTGATTCATGCGGACAGTTCTGACGACCGATGTTCTCATCTCTTCACGGCTCTTTCAGTACCGCTGCCGCGTTGGTCGCGGCGATTGCGGCGGGCGGCGCGGCCAGGATTAGTTTCACCCCGCCGGTTTTGTGTCGGTAGAGTCGGTCGTTGTGCAGCGCGGCCCCTTGGACGACAAAAGTGTAGTTCGTGCCTGCGGCCGCCATTTCCGTGGCGGTGAAAACCAGCGCGACCTCGACTGCGTCTGCCGGAATGTTCGTGCCGCTGACCTGCACGCCCGCCGGCAGACCCTCCAGCACGAGCGGAATCGCGCCGGGGAAATTACGCCGCTCCACTTTCACTTTAACCGTCGCTTCGTCCGAATTCGTCGCGCCGGGGCGCGGCAGGCTGAGCGAAACCTTGGCGGGCGTGGCGCTGAGCACGAAGGGGATCTGCGCCACGGTCAAGGCCACGGGCTGGCTGAACTGCACCACCGTCTGGCCGTTCTCCGTCGTTTCCCCGCGCAGTTGGATGGCGCGTGTGCCCAGTTCCGAATCCACTTTGGCGGTGAATTTAAGCTGGGCGGTGCGCGCGTCGGCCTTCACTACCAGGTCCTTCACGTCCAGGCTCTTGGTGATTGGTTCGCGCCCCACCGTGAAGCCCACGGCCGTCAGCTTCACGTCGCCCGTGAAGCCCGG
>JAYVWQ010000251.1:0-6360 GCA_043785945.1 Akkermansia sp. | reverse complement strand
CGTGGTGCGGGCAGATGAGCCGAAGGCGACCGAGTAGCAACGGAGAACTGCTGGTGGAGCGCGCCCGGCCTCGGGCGCAGCAACATGCGAAAGCCCGTGGGTGTGGATTTTCCCAATACGCCCGGAGTCAGCAACGCTGCTGCGCCCGGGGACGGGCGCGCTCCACCAGCAGTTCTCCGTTGCTACTCGGTCGCCTTCGGCTCATCTGCCCGCACCACGATGAAGAAGGAATCTTTGCTCGGCTCCTCGCCACCGAGGATGGTCATGCGCGCCTCGTTCGACTGCCGGGCTTTAGTGATGAGCTTGTGGTTGCAGTAAAGGCGGATTTCCATTTCACCGGTCTTAAGTCGCTCAATCTCCAAGGTGCGCTGGTTGGCGAGAGCCACTTTGGAAATCTTCTTTGGATCGCAGGCCACGGTGTAACGCTCGTTCTCGAAGTAATGCTTCCAGCGAAAGACCGGCGAAAGTTTGGCGCTGAGCTTGGGACCAATCTCCGGGCACTTCATCCCGGCGGGCCGTTCCTGATTCGTCCCCCACACGACCTGCACGTAAAGCACGGGCGGCGGCTCTGCGGCCCGCACCGGCGAGGAAGCCGTGAGCCAACAAGCCAGAAAGATGGCGGCGTGTTTCATCAGTGTGGATTTGGACGCGGCGACCTTGGAGAACTTCAAAGCCAATGCGGAATTGCCAAGAAAATTTCTCCAGTCGGTCACCACGCCACCTCCACCGCTGCGTCACGGACGGAAGAGCCGGAAGAACTGCATCGGCTCCGCTACAGGCAGCGTGACGGTGCTCATCCCGTTGCTCAGGACGGAATTGGTGGCGAGCGTCTGCCAGGAAATGGGGGCGGTCAACGAAGGCGCAGATTGCAGCAGATACCCGGCAGGTGAGGCCGGCCAGGAAACCACCGCCTTGGTGTCACTGCGAGCGATGGTCAGGTTCAGCGGCGTGAAGTCGAAGGCGAGCGCGTAGTTCTCCGCCCCCGGCGGGATCGTGCTGTGTTTCAGCACCTGCAAATCATAACGTCCGGCGGCGAGCTTGGGGATGAAGAGATGTTCCACATTATCCACGCTGCTGGTCGAGGCGAGGACGAGGGTGTTACTGCGCGTGTCGTAGAGAAACAAGTCGAGATTGGCCAGCGGCCCCGTGGCCTTCTTCCAGACGAGCGTGGCCGTGACGGAGTGCGGCCCGTCGTTGGTGGGCAGATTGAAATAGTAGTGCGCCACGCCGTCTTTGGTCGCCGGGCTTTGCAGACTGCTGTAATCCCAACCGCGCAAGGAGGCCACGTTGTTCGTGTGCGCCGTGGGCGGATGGGCCGCCCCCATCGTCACACTGTTGGTCGCGATGGCCGGGCGGCGTCCGCCGCGCAGTTGCCGGTCGGAATGATACACGTTCAAGACTCCCGACCCGTAACGCGCATCCAGCGGGCGCGTCACGCCATTGGTCCAATTGGTCGTCTTGACCGCGCCGTTGATGAGCAGCGCCTTGACCACGGCGGAATTGGTGGCGATGGACGCGGTGTTGCTGCCGCCGTCATTGGCGGTGCCGGCCTGCAGCAGCAGGGCCGCCCCGCCTGCCACCTGCGGCGTGGCAAAACTCGTGCAACAAAAATGGGGAGCCACGAGGTCAGGCTTGCACCGTCCGTCGCTGGTCGGACCCACGCTGGAGAGCGCGTCGGGGCGGAAGAAGCCGACGCCCAACCCGTTGTAGGCCGTGCCGGGCGCGTAGGGCTGATCAGGGATGTTGTTCATGCCCGAGACAAACAACACGTTGTACATCACCGCGTAGTTGTCGTAGAGCGGATCGATGGTGGTGGAGGGCACGGAGTTGATGATGAAACTTTGGTTGATGACCTGGGCTCGCGTGGGTTGGTTACTGATAATAATGGCATTGATGTAATAACCGGCGTCGTAGTTGTCCACGATGGGGATGCCGGGAGCCACGCCCACCTCGTCACCAAAGACGCCGTAAAAATTCAGTCCCACATTGAAGGCATGGGCGGAGAACGTGCCGACGGTGTTGGTGTAATTGGTGGAGGTGCCGAGATCCGAAGTCCAGGTGAAGGCCACGGAAAAATTGACGAACTGCGGCACCTCCCAAGCATTCGGACCCTCCTGCCCTTCCGGCTGGGCCACGGGGATGCCCGCACCGGTGATCGTCGGGCGCTCGCGGCGCAGGGCCGTCAGGCCAATGGTTTCGGAATCAATGGCCCGGAGCGAAGCCAGACTGGTGAAGACCAGCAGCGCCATCCCCATCGAGATACAGGAAGTGCGCGGCCTAGGTCCCGCTAGTTCGCTTTGATCAGGTTGCCCGTTTGCATTCGGATAATTCCCGCAATTCATGCCCTTACATCGGCTAGGGTCAGGCTGAAATCAACTCATACTGCCAACGCGCGATCCAGTCGTTGCAACACCCGTTCGCGGCCGAGAATTTCCAGCAAGTGATACAGGCTCGGCCCCGCGCTGTTCCCCGTCGTGGCCAAGCGGGTGGGATGCACGAGCGGCCCGGCCTTGATGCCGTAATCTGCCGCCACGGCCTTCAAGGTCTGTTCCAGCGTGGTCGCATTGAATTCCGCCACAGCGGCGAACGCCTCGCGCAACCGCTGGACGCGCGGCTTGCTCTCAGGCGTAAAATCCTTGGCTAGCGTCGCCGCATCGAGCTTCACGTCGTCGGTGAAATAAAAGCCCGCGTAGGCCGGCAGTTCGCCGAATTTCTTCACCTTGCCCTTGCAGGTGTCGAGCGCAGCCTTTAAGTAGGCGGTGGAATAATTTCCCAAGGCACAGCCACCCCGCTGGAGCGCCTCCGCGCCGTGCGTTTGGAATTCCTCATCGCCCAGTTCGCGCACGTATTCGCCAGCCAGCCAGTCCAGCTTGTCCATGTCGAAGCGCGCGTTGTGCCGGAGAATCTGCGGCAGATCAAAACGCTGGATGACCTCCGCCAGCGGCAGCTTCTCGCGATTGTCCTTGGGCGACCAGCCGAGCAGGCAGAGATAGTTCACCACTGCCGCCGGCAGATAACCTCCCTCCATATAACTCGCAAGCGACGCGCCCTGGTCGCGCTTGCTCATCTTGGAACCATCCTTGTTCATGATGAGCGGGATGTGCCCGTAGCGCGGCGGCTCCACGCCGAACGCGCGAAAGAGCGCGATGTGCTTGGCCGTGTTCGACAGATGATCCTCGCCCCGAATGACATGAGTGATGCCCATTTCCAAATCATCCACCACGTTCACGAAATGAAACACCGGCTGGCCGTCGGAACGAACGAGCACAAAGTCAGGTTCGAGCACCTCACGATCCGTGAGCGGACGCGTGACTTCGCCCACGACCACATCGGGAATGACAATGGGCGCGCGCTCCATGCGAAACCGCACCGCGCCTTCGTGGTCGTAGGCCATGTCCTTGTCCTTCAATTCCTGAATGCGGCGCGCATAAACATCCTGGCGCTGCGATTGAAAATACGGACCGCAATCGCCCTTGCTCGGGCCGCGCGGATCGGGCGTGGTCGGGCCTTCGTCCCAGTCGAGACCGAGCCAGCGCAACCCTTCGAGGATTACGCTCACGGCCTCCTGCGAATTGCGCGCCCCGTCCGTGTCCTCGATACGCAGGATGAAGGTGCCGCCGGTGTGGCGGGCGTAGAGCCAGTTGAACAAGGCGGTGCGCGCCCCACCGATGTGAAGATACCCCGTGGGGCTGGGCGCAAATCGAACGCGAACACTCATGTGAATTTCAGGGACAATTGTTGGATGGCCCGTCCGGGCCTTGAATCCATTGGCCAGCCACGGTTGAAAGTGGTGCCAGCGGAGGGAATTGAACCCCCGACCAAAGGCTTATGAGTCCTCTGCTCTACCCCTGAGCTACGCTGGCGACCAATGGGCCGGGATATTTCGTGAACCTTTCCCCCGCTGTCAAACGGATTGCGGGGCCGCATGGGGCGGAAAGGAAAAATCATTCTTCGAGGTCAATCGGCTTTGGGCGCCAGCGACAAGGTTCATGGCCGGACTGCCCAGCCCGGCCACAGGCTGTTATCAGCGTTTGCTCTGAAGATAATTCTGCACCTCGTCGTGGTCGCCTGCGAAGTCAAAAGTCAGCACGCCTTTTTGCGCCTCAAAAACCAGCCGCCACGCCAGTCCGGTGCGGCACTCGTAAAGGTTTTTGCCGAGTTTGCGGATGGACAGCCCGGTGTGCGCGTGTGGATTGCCAAAGCCTTCAACGACGAGTTTCAATGCGGCGGACACTTCGTCTTCCCGTCCCGCTTCCCGCACGATTTTTTTGAACCGGTTGGACAGTTCAACGGAAATCATTCTTGCTCCCGGTGAATGGCGTCACTTCGCCGCGCGCCCGCGCGGCTTTGAGTTCCTTGCTGATGCGTTTTTCCGCCGCTGCCATTTCGCCGGGCGTCAAACCGTATTCTTGCAGAGCGTAATCCGTGGAAACCACTTCCACCGGGCGCAACGCCACAATCTTGCCCTCAAACATGAAGCCGACATCTTCGCCTTGTGTCGCTTTTTTCAGCCAGTAGCCCAGCCGCCCGCGTCCCTCCGTGATGGTCAGAGTCTTCATAAGCTCATTATGGCGTACGCCGGCAGGCTGGCAAGCCCGCGTTCACATTCCCTCGGGTGGCGACGGTCGGCGGAGCGCGGCGGCGACCGGGCCGTGCAACTCCTCCAGATTGCCGCGCAGTTTTTTCAACGAACGACGCGGCCAGTAGTCGCCCTCGTCGCTGATGCGCACGCCCCAGCCCTGCGTCTTCAACTCCGCGAGGTAGTCGATGATGCCGGTGTGGCAGCGGCGGAAATGTTCCCAGCCGTGCTGGGCGGCAAACTGCGTTTTGACGAAGCCGTGAAAGTGCCAGCCGGGCGGCAGGCCCGTGCTGATCTTCTCGCGGCGCCGGTTCAGTGGGAGCCACCCATGCAACTGCCACGGCATGTTCATCGAAGTTGGATACCGGCACAGCCCCACCGACAACGACTCGCAACCCTGGCCCACATCCACTTCGAGCATCCAGCCCTGGTCGGGTTTGATCTCCAGATCGTAGTAGGGCTGTCCGTTCAGCCCGCGCGGGTCAGGCGGATGGGGAGGCAGGGGAATGTTGCGCCAGCGCCGGCTCCAGTTCCGGTCGCTCTCCGTCCACCCGATCCGGCCAGTCGCGCGAAAGCCGGCCGGTCCCGTGCGCCGGTCGGCGGCCCGCATGGCGTCGCACATCAGCCGCAGCGCCCCGTTCCCGTCGGTGCCGTCGGGCGCGCTCAATTGGTAATGAATGGTTAATCCCATGCGCGCCACTCTGCCGCGCGTGGTCGGACAAAAACGGTCCTACCTCAAAAAATTAAATCAACTCGTCCGCGTGCTTCTCGCGTGTCGTTCGCGGGCGCTTCTTGCCGGTGGCTAGCTTCGCTTCTTCGGCGGCGCGGGCGAGGTTGAGGGCGAGAAGGTTTTCGAGGATTTGTTCGTCGGTTAAATCGGCGGGCCAGCCGTAGGCGGCGGCCACGGCGGTGTCGAGTTTCTGGTGGGCGAGGTCCAGCCAGGCGGGGCGCTCATTGTAGAGGTTCGTGAGCGTGCGCTTTTTCAGTTGCGCGGCGCAATCGGCGTCGCGCGGTTCCAGGCGCGGATAACGCACCGTGCCGATTCCGCTCGCGTCCGGCTGGTGAATGTAGCGCGACCACGGACCCTGCGCGGAGCCGGGAAATTCGAGCACGCCGGGCACTGTCCATTCGAGCGGGTGGAGCCAGTGCTCGCGTTGCTCGTGCAACTCCCGCGCGCAGGCGGCGATGGCGGCGCGGTGTTCGTCCGGGGTTTTGGCGGAACCGCCAGCGGGCACATATTCCTCCTTGCCCATGTAGTAATTCTTCGCCGCCAAATTTTCGGCGTACCAGCGGTCGGGTTCGGGCTTGGGATTCGGCGGCGGTTGGACCGGCGGCGCGGCCTGCGGCAAATCATCGGCGAACGGAAACGGAAACGTCTCGAAGCACTCGGTGGGATTGTAGGTTCGACGTTCTCCTCCGTGCATCGCGCACATGGCATCCGTCCAGACTTCATGGACGCGCGATTGCAGGACGCCGAAGCGGTAGTCGTCATCGAAGGCGAAGGCGATGACTTTCGAGTCGGGCAGCACTACGGAATCGAGCCAGACGAACAGGCGATGCTTGGCGACACGCGAAGTCGCGATGTAGCGAGATAGATTTGAAATGGCCTTACGGAATGCAGGCAGAGTTTCACCGAGCAACCACCAGTGTTCTGCTCTGGTCTTGCGGTTGTTCTTCTCGCGCTCCTCTTTGACGTTCTCGACGACGTGTTGAAACGGCAGGCGATAGCGGCCCGCCGAATCCTTGCTGCGCCCGACGCCGAAATCCACAATCCAGCGGTC
>JAYVWQ010000250.1:0-25051 GCA_043785945.1 Akkermansia sp. | reverse complement strand
CCATTGAAAAAGCCGGCGACCTCGCGGGTCTGCTGACGAATCTGGAAGAGGGCGATGTGCTCTTCATCGACGAAATCCACCGCCTCCAGAAAACCATTGAGGAGTATCTCTATCCCGCGATGGAGGATTTCAAACTCGACATCATCATCGACCAAGGGCCGAACGCCCGCAGCGTGCGGCTGAACCTCCCGCGCTTCACCCTCATCGGTGCGACCACGCGCAGCGGGCTGCTGACCGCACCGCTCCTCACGCGCTTCCCGGTGCGCGAGCGGCTTGATTATTACGATGCCGACCAGTTGCGGAAGATTGTCATCCGTTCGGCCGGGCTGTTGCACATCGACATCGACGAGCATGGGGCCACGCAGATTGCCCGCCGCAGCCGGGGCACGCCGCGCATCGCCAACAACCTGCTGCGCCGCGTGCGTGATTACGCCCAGGTCCGGGGCGACGGGCGCGTGACCGCCGAGATCGCCGACCGCGCGCTCATCATGCTGGAGATCGACGAGAACGGCCTCGACGAAATGGACAAGCGCATCCTCGAAGCCATCATCGTGAAATTTGCCGGCGGCCCGGTGGGCGTCGGTTCGCTGGCCGTGGCCGTGGGCGAGGAGCCGGACACCATCGAGGAGGTCTATGAGCCTTACCTCATCATGGAAGGGTTCCTCAAACGCACGCCCCAGGGCCGGGTGGCTACGGAACTCAGCTACAAGAAGCTCGGCCTCAATTTTTCCGGGGCCAGCGCCGAACAGAACCGGCTGCTTTAGCCTGAGACCGGGGCGCAGAGTGGGCATGTGGGTCAGGCTTCCAGCCTGACGGTTCGGGCGGCATCCCTGCCGCCCGTTCCCACGCGAAGTGAGCGAACGAAGGAAACCTGAACACGAGGCAGGGATGCCCCGTGAACCGTCAGGTTGGAAGCCTGACCCACATGCCCGCCACTTCCCATCGCACCCTTTCCCTAGGCGGAGGTTGACGCTGCGGGAAATCTCCGCCGAAGCTGGACACCATGCACGGCGTGGCCCTTCTCCAAGATCTGGCGGTGGTGATGATTGTTGCCGGACTGGTGACGATTCTCTTTCATCAGCTGAAGCAACCCGTCGTGCTCGGCTACATCGTTGCGGGCGTCATCATCGGTCCCTACACGCCGCCGTTTCAGTTGATTCAAGATCAGAACACGATCAACACCCTGGCTGAACTGGGCGTGGTCTTCCTGATGTTCTCGCTCGGCCTGGAGTTCCGCCTGCGCAAGCTTAAGAAGGTCGGCGTCACGGCGCTCATCGCCGCGGCGCTGGAAATCCTGATCATGTTTTGGCTGGGCTACGAGGTGGGTCAGCTCTTCGGCTGGAGCAAGATGAACAGCCTCTTCCTCGGGGCCATGCTTTCCATTTCCTCGACCACCATCATCGTCAAGGCGCTGGGCGAACTGGGCAAAACCAAGGAGCACTTCGCGCAACTCATCTTCGGCATTCTCATCGTGGAGGACATCCTCGCCATCGTCATGATCGCGCTGCTTTCCGGCATCGCCCTGAGTGGCACGCTCCAGGCGGCGGAAGTGCTGGGCACGGTCACGCGGCTGATGATCTTCCTCGCCGTGACGCTGGTGGTCGGGTTGTTGAGCGTGCCGCGCCTGCTCGGTTACGTGGCGAAATTCAAGAGCAACGAGGTGCTGCTGGTCACGGTGCTGGGGCTGTGCTTCGGCTTCTCGCTGCTGGCGGTGAAGCTCGGCTACAGCGTGGCCCTCGGCGCATTCATCATCGGCGCGGTCGTGGCCGAGTCGCGGGAGATCGCCAAGATTGATCACCTCATGGAGCCGATCCGTGACATGTTCAGCGCGGTCTTTTTCGTGGCTATCGGCCTGTTGATCCAGCCGGCCATGCTCGTGAAATACTGGCTGCCCATCGTGGTGCTCACGGCTGCTGTGGTCGGGGGCAAGGTTGTCACCTGCTCCTTCGGCGCGTTCGTGGCGGGCAATGACCGGCGCACCTCGCTGCGCGTGGGCATGGGCTTGGCGCAGATTGGTGAGTTCTCCTTCATCATTGCCGCGCTCGGCCTGACCCTGAAGGTGACGAGCGATTTTCTTTACCCCGTCGCCGTGACCGTCTCCGCCCTCACCACGCTGCTTACGCCCTATCTGATCAAAAGCTCTGACCCGGTGGTGAACTGGTTTGACCGCGTGGCTCCGCGCGGCGTGGCCACCTCGCTCGACGTGTACACGCAATGGGTCGGACAGATCAGCGCGGGCCACTCCGGCCCCACGGCGGGGAAGTTCATCCGCAAATGGTGCTGGCAGATCGTGCTGAACATGGTGCTGGTCGCGGGCGTGTTCATCGCGGCCGGCTTCCTCGGGGAGACACATCCCGACTGGCTCGCGCGCCTGCCGGTCGCGCACCAGTGGTTCGATGCCGCGCTCTGGGGGCTGGCCCTGCTCGCCTCCATGCCGCTGCTCATCGCCAGTTACCGCAAGCTCCAGGCGCTGTCCCTGCTCGTCGGCGAGACGGCCGTGCATAATATGATGACCGGCTCGAGACGCTCGGCCATCAAAGGCATCGTCTCATCGAGCGTCATGATCGCGGGCGACGTCGTGCTGGGCGTGGTGCTCCTCATCCTCAGCGCCACCATTCTGCCGTCCTGGAAAATTCTCGCCGTGCTGCTCCTCATCGTGGCCGCGATCACGGCTCTGATGTGGCGGGCCTTTATCCGGATTTATTCCAAAGCCCAGATCAGCCTGCGCGAAACCTTGGACCAGCCCACCGTCTTTCTTCACCGGCATGATTCACCCATCGTCAGCCTGCTCGAAAAAGCCGAACTGGACGCCGTGACCATCACGGTGGAATCGCCCGCTCAGGGACGCCTGATCCGTGAACTGGCCCTCCGCGCGGCCACCGGGGCCAGCATCGTCGGCCTCGAACGCGCGGGCGTGACCACGGTGAATCCTGGACCGGAGGAGGAACTGCGCACCGGCGATCAAGTCCTCGTCCTCGGCCAGCGCCGACAATTGGAGCAGGCCCGCAGCTTTTTGACGGGGACCGCCGGGGAGCGTCCGAATGGGACGGGTTGATGGGCGAACCGAGCATCATTGGAAGTGGCGATGGGCGAGCCTGGCCAGGCCCGCTTATGTTCGCCTTGGAAATCTCCACGCCCGCCGCCGTTTCCGCGCTTGCATCGGTTCCGGCCCGCTGTTAAGCCCGTCGCGCCATGAAAAAAATCTTCGCCGCCGTGCTCTGCGTGCTCTGCCTGACCACCGCCACTGCGCGGGCCGAAGACGATTACGCGCACAACCTCGCGGGTGCGACCACGGACATTTTAATCGCCCGGCCTTTCACCTTCGTGGCCAGTCTCTTTGGGGGCGCGCTCTGGGCCGTCTCCCTCCCCATTACCATTCCCACCAAAACCACCGGGCCCGCTCTGGAAGCCTTGGTAAAAAAACCCTGGCAATTGACCTTTGACCGTCCACTCGGCGATTTTCACTGAGTGGTTGCAGCAGAATCGGACGCGTCCGCCTAACCCGCGCCATGCCCTCGGCCCATTTTTTTAGCACCGGCGATTGGATCATCATCATCGCCTACTTGGTCGGGGTCATTGGCCTGGGGGTCTGGTTCGGGCGCGACCAGCACACCACGCGCGATTACTTCCTGGGCAGCAAAAACATTCCCTGGTGGGGCATTGGCCTGTCCATCGTTGCGGCCGAGACCAGCGCCCTGACCATCATCGGCGTGCCCGCGATGGCCTACGGTGGGGACATCACGTTCATCCAAATCATCATCGGCTACGTCATCGCACGCATCATTTTAGCCGTCGTGATGGTGCCGCACTATCTCAAGGGAGAAATCTATTCTCCGTATCAACTGCTGGAAAACTCCTTCGGTCCGGCGGCCCGGCGCACGGCGGGCGGATTTTTCCTCGTCAGCGAAACTCTCGCCGCCGGCGTGCGCGTGTACGTCGCGTCCATTCCGGTGAAGCTCATGCTCGGCGATAAAATTCTGAGCTTCGGCACCGGCGATCCGATTCTCGGGGCCATCCTGCTCTTCGTCCTGCTCTCACTGCTCTACACCTACATCGGAGGCGTGAAGGCGGTCATCTGGACGGATGCGGTCCAGTTCGGCCTGTTCCTCGCCGGCGGACTCTTCACCCTGTTCTATATTCCAACGCTGATTGAGGGCGGCTGGACGGCCGCCTTCAGCCAGGCCTCGGAAGCGGGCAAGCTCCACTGGTTCAACCCGGAGTTCTCCCTCGCGCTGCCCTTCAACATCTGGATGGGCATCATTGGCGGCACCGTCGTGGTGCTCTCCTCGCACGGGGCGGAACAACTCATCGTCCAGCGCGTGCTGGCGTGCGGTACCGTGGCCGACGGGCGAAAAGCGCTCGTCCTCAGCGCCGTCGTCATCCTCCCCATGTTCCTCATCTTCCTCCTCTGCGGTGCGCTCCTCTGGGTTTTCTATCAGTCGCACCCGATGCAAATTCCCCTGCCGGAGGCGCGTCCCGGCCTGAAGGCCAACGACTTCATTTTCCCCATCTTTATGATGACCGAGGTGCCGCATCTGCTGAAGGGCTTTCTCATCGTGGCCATTCTGGCGGCTGCCATGTCCTCGGTCAGCTCCGCGCTCACCTCGCTCGCTTCCGTATCAACGATGGACTTTGCAAAGGGTCTCACACGCCAAGATCGCAGTGAGGCTTTTTTCCTGAAATTCAGCAAATACTCCACCGTCTTTTGGGCGGCGGTGCTAATCGCGGTCGCCTATGTCAGTCGCGAAGTGACCTCGGTCTTGAACGTCGCTTTTACTCTGCGCGGCCTGACGAGCGGCGCGCTGCTCGGCGGGCTGATCCTGGTGGTGCTCCGGCGTCGAGGCAGCCCGTGGCCGCTCATCGGGGGAATGGTGGTCTCCGTGCTCGTGATGCTCGGCCTCAGCCAGCATGAATGGACGACCTTGGTGGACGGGCAGGAGGTGAAGCACAAGGTTGCCTGGCCCTGGTTCACGCTCCTTGGAACGGTGGTTACGCTGGGCACCGCGTGGCTTTTGGCGCGATTGTTTCCTGCCCGTTCCCTCAGAGGTGCTCCCCCCAGAAGCCCCTGACCGGGGCGCGGAGTGAAGCACCGCTCAGGGCTGCGGTCCGCGATTGAGGCACCAGATGAGCGCGCCCGCCAGGACGGACACTGCCAAGCCAATGACCACGGAGTACCAGAAGATGCGCCGCCGCTTGATGCGATTGGCGCGAGTCATCCCCGGCAGCAGATAATAGAGGCTGTGTTTTTTATCCTTACGTCCAAACATCATGATCGCGGGCGTGCGAATCCCGTGGCAGAGCAATTATCGTGCTTTGGGCCAGACGGTTGAAGCAAGGCCAAACCCCTGCAATTTGATTCCTGTCTTGGGTTGATGATTCGACGGACCGGCTGGACGAAGGAAAACAAGCCAGCGAAGGATGGTGCGCCCGGCAGGACTTGAACCTGCAACCATCTGATCCGAAGTCAGAAGCTCTATCCGATTGAGCTACGGACGCCACGGAGGAATGAGAACACGATGGGGTCCGGACGCAAATAACTTTCCCTGCCACCCGGGCCGGCCAGACAACTGATAAGATACGCACAAAAAAACGGCCGGCTTGGAAGCCGGCCGTCTGACAGAATATCCGAAAGAGCTTACTTGGCTTCTTTCTTAGGATTGCACTTCTCGCAGGTTTTGCCGTCTTTGGCGGCCTTAGTGCAGCAGGCGTGTTCGCAGGTCTTGCCGGCGGCTTTCGCCTTTTCGCAGCAGGATTCCGCACGGGCGACGCTGACCGACGCCACAAACGCGATAGCGCACGCAATGATAACGAGGGACTTGATAGCTTTCATCTAATTTACCTTTTTTTGCCGGTAACAGACCGGCGGCTTTGTTTCGTTTCCAAAATTTCTCCAAAGCGACCCAGCTCTGAGGAATCAAGGGTGGACGAATTGAGGGCGAATATATTCGAGGGCGAAGCCTTGTCCATGCCGAAGTAGCCGCCTTTTTAGGCCCGATTTTCTGGACGTTCCGGGCGTTCCATGGGGCCGCGCGTGACGCCAAGCTGGCTCTGGAGCTTGAGCTGCCGCCAGAGTTCCGTGCCGCTAACCTCGCCGCGCAGGAGGCGGCGATACAAGGCGATGGTCTGCGCGACCTCCGCCGGAGTTTCGTTCAGGAACTCGAGGCGGAAATGGCGCGCGCCCAGTTCCAGCATCCGGGCGGCGTATTCCGCGCCCGTCTGCGCGCGGGCGTTGTAGAGGGTGTTGCGGCAGCCCGCGTCGGCCTTCAAGGGATGCTCCATCCCGACCCGGTCGCGAAGTTTCACGTCGTGGGTGTCGCAGGGTCGGCCGCAGTTGCGGTAATCGGTGCCGCTGGAGAGGAACGCACAGAAGACACAATGCTCCATGTGAAACATGGGCATGTGCTGGTGGAGGGTGATCTCAAACCACGCGGGCGGCGCGGACTTCAATAGTGCGGTCAGCTGCTCGAAGTTCAAATCATATGAGGCCGTGACGCGCTCCAAACCGTGGCTTGTGATGAAGTGTTGAGCGGTGAGCGCGTTGGCAACATTGAGTGAAAAATCGCCGCGCCGCCGGACCTCGGCAAAGAACTTCAGGTGATCGTAGTTGCGGACCAGATAGCCATCCGCCTCGCAGGAGCGCACCTGCTGGAGAATCCATTCCTCGCCGGGCTTGGTGATGCGCGGGGGCACCACCCAAATGGTGGTTCCGGGCGAACTGCAACCCGCCGCACACCGAACAGTGGTGACCGCCTCGCGATACTTCTTCGGGTCTTCAAACTCGCAGTAAATAGTCTCCGTACCGCAACGCAGCGCCGCTTCGAGCTGCGGGATCGAGCGGACGAGGACGATCAAGTGCGGAACGGGGAGCGCAGCACCCGGAACAGAACCGGAAGCGCCGGACTCTACTCCGCATTCCGCGTTCCCCGTTCCGCGCTCACTCATCGTCCAGCGCTGGGGCGCGGCGCGGCGGGCCTCCAGTGCCGCGACGAACTCCCGGCGCATCCGGTTCAATTCGCTGACCGGCAACATCACGCTGCCTTCGAGGCGGCTGGCGAGTTCGCCCAAATGAAAGGGCGTGCCGCCGAGCCGGCCCAGTTGATCGCGCAGGCGCTCGGTGGTCAGCGGCTGGGTTTGCGCCTCGGCCAGCGGCAGGGCAGAACGGCTTTGGGCGACATGGCCGTTTTCATCACGGGCGATGACGGTCAGCGGTGCTCCGGCATGGCCGTGCAATTCGATGGTGATGGGGCGCGTGAACTGGGGCTTGGCCCCGGCAAAAGTTTGGCGCACCCGTCGGTCCAGCTCCGGGTCGCTGGTCTTCCAAACCTTGTCGCCCACATAGACCCGGGAAAAATTCACCGCGCCGGGCATGAATGTGAGCATCACTTCTTCCGGACCTTGCTCCTTGGACTTTGGACCTTGGACCGCGTAAACCCTGCCGCCCTGCTCGCCCAATTCCGGCTGGCCGTGATCGAAGACGACGCCGTCGCCCGCCTTGAGCGGTGCTCCAGCCGAGCGACGCAGGAAAACATTTTCCATTTGGACGCGCGTCACTTCGCCGAGGAACACGCCGCGCTTTTTGCCGAACCGCGCATGGACCAGTTCCTGATTGTTAATGCCGCCAAACCAGCCCGTGTAGAGGCCGCGCGAGAAGGCCATCTCAAGATCGTAGCGTGGAATGGGGAGTGCGGAACGCGGAGCATCTGGTCCGCCTTCGGCGCTGCCTGTGCCGCACTCATCCAGTGCCTGGCGATAAACCCGCGTGATGATCGCGACGTATTCGGCCGACTTGAGACGGCCTTCAATCTTGAGCGACGCCACGCCGGAGCGGATGAGTTCGGGCAACACCTCCAGGCCTGCGAGATCCTGGGGACTGAGCAGATATTTGCGGTCGCCCAGCGGGATGGTTTGGCCGTCGGAGATCAGTTCGTAGGGCATCCGGCAAGCCTGCGCGCACTCGCCGCGATTGGCCGAGCGTCCGCCCAGCGATTCGCTGGTGAGGCATTGGCCCGAGTAGGCCACGCAGAGCGCGCCGTGGACGAAGACTTCGAGGGGGAGTTGCGAGGGGGAAGAAGAGTCCTGCCCTTGGCGAATCGCCTCGATGTCCTTGATCGAACACTCGCGCGCCAGCACCACCAAATTGCAGCCCAGCGCGCGGGCAAATTCGACGCCGGCCGCGCTGGTGATGGTCATCTGCGTGGAGGCGTGAATGGGGAAATCCGGGGAAATCCGCCGGATAAGCCGGGCCACGCCGATGTCCTGCACAATCGCGGCATCGACGCCGGCGGCGATGATGGCACGCAGGTATTGGCCCGCGTCCGCCATCTCGTTGGGGAAGACGAGCGTGTTGAAGGTCACGTAGCCGCGCACGCCCCGCCGGTGCAGGAACTCCATCAGTTTCGGCAGGTCGGCTTCGGTAAAATTGTGGGCCCGCATCCGGGCGTTGAAGCGGTCCAGCCCGAAGTAAATTGCGTCCGCGCCATTCTCCACGGCGGCCTTGGCGCAGTCCCAGTCGCCGGCGGGCGCGAGCAGTTCCGGGCGCAAGGGAGCCTTCGTGCGGACCACGTTTTCTTCGACGGCGCTGTGATGAACGGCAGACATGAGCGACTAGGAATAGACCACCGATTGCCGGGGGCGACAAAGGTAATTACGGAGCGCTGCTTATTTGGTGTTGGGACTTTGATGTTTGGTGTTTATTCCCGGCCATGCGCGTGTTGATTGTCGGCTGCGGTTACGTGGGCCTGCCGCTGGGGGCGGAACTGGCCCGGCGCGGCCATGAAGTCTTCGGCGTGCGCCGCAGCGTGGAGGCGGCGCAGGAACTCACGCAGTGCGACATCACGCCGGTCATCGCCGACATCACGCAGCCGGAGGCGCTGGCAAAAATCCCCGGCCCCTTCGACTGGGTGGTGAACACTGTTTCTTCGACCCAGGGCGGCGTGGAAGATTATCGCGCCGTGTATCTCGAAGGCACGCGCCACCTGATCGCGTGGGCAACGCGGCAAGGCGTGCGGAAATTCCTCTACACCAGCAGCACCAGTGTTTACGCCCAGACCGACGGCTCCAGCGTAACCGAGGAAAGCGCGACCGAACCTCAAAGTCCGACCAGTCAGTTGCTCGTCGAGACTGAGCAACTGCTGCTCGACGCCGCACGCCAGGATAATTTCCCAGCAGTCATCCTCCGCGTCGCGGGTATCTACGGCCCGGAGCGCGGGCACTTGTTCCAACAATACCTGCGCGGCGAGACCCGGCTCACCGGGGACGGCAGCCGCCTCATTAACATGATTCACCGCGATGACGTAGTGGCCGGCATCATCGCGGCACTGGAACGGGGGCGGGCGGGAGAAATTTACAACGTGGCCGACGACGAGCCGGTCACGCAGCGGGAATTTTTCCTCTGGCTCTCCCAACAACTGGGCCGGCCCATGCCGCCGCCTGCTTCCGAGGGTGAAAGGGCGGGCCGCAAACGCGGCCTGACCCAGAAACGCGTCCTGAACGACCGGCTGCGCTCGGAGCTGAAGTGCGAATTAAAGTTCCCCACCTACCGTCAGGGTTACACGGAGGAGATGGTGCGGTTGAACGTGAAATGAGCGGGGAAGAAGATTTGCGCTCGCTTCTTTCCCAGCGTGCTATTCTTATCGGCAACACTTTTTTTGCAGCTATGAAACATTTGTTTTTGATCACGACCCTGCTCGTCACGGGCGGGAACTTCTTGGGTGCGGCCGTCCCGGTCGGCGGCGAACTGAAGGTGGAGAAGGATGTCACGCTTATCAGCGAGCGCCACACCAACGGCTTTGTCTGGCGTCCGCTCGTGCCCGGCCCGGACGACGCCCGCATCGCGCGGGTGGCCGCCGCCATTCTGGAGCGCAACCACTACCTGCAAATGCCCATCGACGACGCCGTGTCGTCCAAGTTTCTCGACAAGTATCTCGACTCGCTCGATCCGGCGCATCTCCTCTTCTTCCAGTCCGACTTGGGGCAATTTGAGAAATGGCGCACCCAGCTTGATGACCTGACGCTCAAGCCCACTGGTTCCGACACCTCGCCCGCCGACATCATCTTCAACCGGTTTCTGGAACGTTACGTTCAGCAGATGCAATTCGTGACCAATCTGGTCGCGACCGAAAAATTCGAGTTCCAGGGCAACGACCGTTACACGCCGAACCGCAAGGACCTGCCCCGCCCCAAGAATCTCGCCGAAGCCCAGACGATGTGGCGCGACCGCACCCGGCTCGAGTGGCTCAATGAAATTCTGAACAAGGAGAAACCGGAGGAGATCAAAAAGCTCATCACCAAGCGCTACGCCAAACAGTTGCGCATGTTGCAGGATTTCGACAGCGACGACGTGCTGCAAATTTATCTCAACTCGCTTGCCCAAGTCTATGACCCGCACACCGATTACATGGGCAAGGACAGCTTCGAAAACTTCAACATCGGCATGAAGCTCTCGCTCTTCGGCATCGGGGCCATGCTCCGCTCCGAGGACGGCTATTGCCGGATCGAGGAATTGAAGGACGGCCCGGCCAAGAAGGGCGGCCAGCTCAAGCCTCAGGACAAGATCATCGCCGTGGCCCAAGGCACCAATCCGCCCGTTGATGTGGTGGACATGAAGCTGAACAAGATCGTCGATATGATTCGCGGCGAGAAAGGCACCGAGGTGCGCCTGACCGTCCTGCCCGTGGACGCGCCCGACACCTCGGTGCGCAAAGTCGTCTCGATCATCCGCGACGAAATTAAACTCGAGGATCAGGCGGCCAAGGCGAAACTGATCGAAATGCCCGCCGGGAAAGGCCGCCCCGCGCAACGCGTCGGCGTCATTGATTTGCCCTCCTTCTACGCCAACCTCGAAAGCCGCGACAAGGATCGCAAGAGCACGACCACGGACGTGGCCAAGCTGCTCAAGAAATTGAAGGAGGAAAAAGTCGAGGGCGTGATCCTCGATTTGCGCCATAACGGCGGCGGCTCGCTTGAGGAGTCGATCAATCTCACCGGCCTGTTCATCAAGGAAGGCCCAGTCGTGCAGGTGCGCGATCCTGACGGCCGCATCACCGTGGACAAGGACACCGATCCCGAAATGCTCTACGATGGGCCGCTCGTGGTCTTGACCAGCCGCTTCAGCGCCTCGGCCTCGGAGATTCTGGCCGGCGCATTGCAGGACTATGGTCGCGCCCTCATCGTGGGCGACTCTTCCACGCACGGCAAAGGCACCGTGCAATCGCTGCTCAAGCTCAACCCGTTCCTGCGCGTGACCAACGAACTGGGCGCGCTCAAGATCACCATCCGCAAATTCTACCGCGCCAGCGGCTCTTCCACCCAGCTCAAGGGCGTGGTGCCGGACATCATCCTGCCCTCGATCAACAACTTCGCCGACATCGGTGAGGCCGCGATTCCGAACGCGATGGCTTGGGATACCATCCCGAGTGCGAAGTACGACGCGCTGAACCTCATCGCTCCCGTCCTGCCCGAACTGCGCAAGCGATCTACTACGCGTCTCGCCAAGGACAAGGATTACGCTTACGTCGGTCAGGAGATCGATCGCTTCAAGAAGGCCAAGGAAGAGAAGACGGTTTCCCTCAACGAAGAAGCGCGCTGGAAAGAGAAAAAGGACATTGAAGACCGCGACAAGGCGCGGCGCAAGGAACTGCGGGCCCGGCCTGAACCCACCTACAAGACCTACGACCTGACGTTGAACATGCTGGACGTGCCGGGATTGCCCGCGCCGGCGACGAACGCGGTGGTGGCCGTCGTGAAGAAAAGTACCAATGTCGTGGTTAAAGCCGGAGATGCGAAGCCCGAGGACGCAGAACCGCCCACGCCGGCCATTGACTACACGCTCGACGAAGCGCGCCGCATTCTGCAGGACTTGATCGCGCTGGGCGGCAAGGGTGGAACCTTGGTCGCCAAGCCGTAGGTGTACCCCTCCGTGCAATAGTTTGACCCGCCATTTTCCCCGCCGTACGGTGCCCGGCATGGAATCAGGGACGGCCCGTCACTCCGAACTGTCGCGCCGCGCGTCGGTCCTCTGGCGTGCGCCGCTGCCCCGCAGCTACACCCGCTACATCGGGCGTCAGTTGCTCCGCCTCCTGCTCACCGTGCAGGGACTCGGGGCCTTCGCGCTCATCACGCTCGGGGTCATGGTGCGCAAGTTCCGCAACGCCCCCCACGTCATTCATCCGCTCATTCGCACCCAGCTCGCCCGCTCCGGTCTGCGGCTGCTGCCCATGGTCCTGTTCATTGCGGGGGCCCTCGGCCTCGTCGTGATCGGCCAGATGGTCGCGCTCCTCACGCGCGTGAACGCCACCCAGTTTCTCGGCCCGGTCATGGTCACGGTCGTGGTGCGGGAACTGGGTCCGCTCCTCACCGCGCTCATCGTGCTCTCTCGTACCGGCACCGAGAGCGTGATCGAACTCGGCACCGCGCGCGCCCTCGGCGAAGTGGAGGCGCTGGAAGCACTGGGCATTGACCCGGTGCATTACCTCGTCGTGCCGCGCGTGGTCGGCATGGCCCTGAGCATTTTTGCCCTCACGATTTATTTCATCCTCGGCGCGCTGGCCAGCGGCTACCTGTGGGCGTTTCTCCAGGATGTGCCGTTGCGGCCTGGCGAATACGTCGCGCAGATTGCCGCCTCCCTGAGCGCGCTCGACTTCATCACGGTTGCGCTCAAGGCCCTCCTCTTCGGCGCGGTCATCGCCACCGTCACCTGCTATCACGGACTCGCGCAGCCGCTGCGGTTGGAGCAAGTCTCCGGCGCGACCGTGAGTGCCGTCGCACAAAGCATCGTGCTCTGCCTGCTGCTGGACGCGCTCTTCCTCGTCCTCTCCCTCCTGACATGACCGCCGAAACCATTCTTGAATTGCGCGCCGTGGCCGTGCCTGCCCGACGGGACCGACTGGTCGTCTCGATCGAAGATGTGGACTGGACAGTGGGCGCGGGTGAGTTCTGGATCGTGGGCGGACCACAAGGTTCCGGTAAAAGTGATTTGCTCTTCGTGCTGGCGGGCCTGGCCAAACCCTTGGGCGGACACGGCACGCTTTTTGGTCAGGACATGGACGCCAGTTTCGGCGACGAACATCTCCCCCACCGCTTGCGCGCGGGTCTGGTGTTCGATGACGCCCGGCTCTTTCATCATCTGACCATCGCGGAGAACATCGCGCTGCCCGTGCGATATCATCAGAATCTTCACGCCGAAGAAGTAGAGCCGTGGATCGCGGCGCTGCTCCGGGCCACAGAATTGACGGAGTTCGCCGACCACACGCCGGGCATGGTCACGCGGGGCTGGCGGCGGCGGGCCGCGCTGGCCCGGGCTTTGGCCTTGCGACCGGAAATGCTGTTCCTCGAAAATCCGCTCCGCGGGCTGGACGCCCGGCACGCTGCGTGGTGGATTCGTTTTGTGCAGCAGCTCTGGCATGGGCACGAGCTGATGAGCGGACGCAGCCTGACCGTGATCGCCACGACGGATGAGTTCCGGCCGTGGCGAGAGGTCGGCGCGCAATTCGCGTCGCTGTCCGGCGGAAAATTTACCGTGGCCGGCTCGCGCGCGCCGGAGGATGAAACGCCGCAGCCCGATGCGGTCGCAGCCCAGGAAAATTAAAATGGCAGTCCAGGATTTAACCCCGCAGTTGCGGACCAGATTGAGCCGGCTCGAAAAAGCCGTGGGCTGGTTTGTCACCATCGCCACGCTGCTGCTCCTCGCCGGACTGGCCTACTACGTCCGCAGCGTGGCCCGGAACAAGGGCTGGTTCGTGACCAAGGCGCCCTATTTCACCTACCTCGCCAGCGGCGCGGGCATCAAGGTCGGCGACAAGGTGCGGCTCATGGGTTTCAACGCGGGCGAGATTACCAAGATCGTGCCCGAAGCACCCGGCCAGGAATTCAACGTCTATGTCGAATTCGAGATCACCCGGCCGGACTATGGTTACGTCTGGGACGACTCGGTGGTGAAGGTCAAATCAGCGGGGCTGCTCGGCGATCGTTTTCTGGAAATCACCAAGGGCGGCAGCCGGCGCACGAACAATCTGAGCGCGACCTACCGCGAGGATGCGCAGGGCAAGCTCACCAGCATCTATCTCGACAAGGAAAACATTTTCACCAACTGGCACAAGGGCGACAAGCCCTACTGGCTGTTCGCCGAAGAGCCGCCCGAGCTGGCCTCGCAGTTGGACGACATGGTGGGGATGCTCAAGGTCTCGCTGACCAACATTCTCTTCCTGACCAACGCGCTGACCAAAACTCTGACCAATGCCGCTGAAGCCACCGGGCACTTGAATGAGTTGCTCGTGGGAGCCAAGCCCATCGTGGCGAACCTTGCCGTCATCACCGGCAACATCACCAACCCACTCGGCTCGCTCGGCGAGTGGCTCCTGCCCGTGGCCATGAACGCCCAGGTCACGACGCTGCTGACCAACGCCAACGCCACGGTGGGCAATGTCAACACCACGGTCACGAATGTGAACACCAACCTCGTCGTGGTCTTGTCGCAGGTGATCGTGTCGCTGGAAAATCTGGCCGGCATCACCAGCAACTTGAACGCGCAGGTGCAATCGAACACCAACATCGTCAGCTCCGTCTCGACGCTAATCACGGACGCAGATGGTTTGGTGCAGGGCTTGAAAAAACACTGGCTGCTGCGCTCGGCCTTCAAGGAAAAGGAACCCGCCAAGCCCGCTCCCAAGAAGTCCAAGCCATGAACCTCGATCCCGTGCAGCGCGCCGCGCAGGAACAGTTCGCCCGGCAAAGCGGGCGTTACGGTCAGGGACACATTCTCCAGAACGTCGAGGACGTGCGGGCCGCACTCGCCCACATGACGCTGCCTGATCGGGCGCACGTGCTCGATGTGGCCACAGGCGGCGGACACACCGGTATTCTACTGGCGAGCCTCGGGCATGACGTGACCTTGAGCGACCTCGCCCAACCCATGCTCGACCGCGCGAGTGAAGGTGCCCGCGAACGCGGCCTGACCGTGCAGACGCGCCTGCACTCGGCGGAGCAACTGCCGGATGCCGACGGCACCTTCGATCTCGTGACCTGTCGGGTGGCCGCGCATCACTTCAGTTCACCGGAGACCTTCGTGCACGAAAGTGCGCGTGTGCTGCGCTCCGGCGGATGGTTCCTGCTAATCGACGGCACGGTGGAAGACGATCAGCCGGAAGCGGAGGAGTGGTCGCACGCCGTCGAGAAGCTGCGCGACCCGAGCCACCACCGGTTCATCACGCCGCGCATTTGGGAAAAATTTTGCACCAGCGCGGGGCTGCGCGTCGTTCACAGCGGGTTGACGCCGTTCAAGCAGCCCGACCTCAACTGGTATTTTGAGACTGCCGCCACCACGCCGGAGAATCGCCGCCAGGTTTTAGAACTCGTCCAACACGCACCGGAGTCCGCGCGGAAACTCTTCCGCCTTGGCGAAGAGGACGGGGAAATCGTCTGGTGGTGGCAGCGCCTGACCCTCGTGGCGCAGAAGCAGTAGCAGCCAGGCTAAGCGGGCGGGGCGCGTCGCTCCGCGCGCGCCGCCGGATCGGATGGACGGGTCCGAATAATTGGAACCCAAACCGGCACGACCTCATCCCCCCGTCCATCTCGACGCCTCACCCGGCGCGCGCGGAGCGACGCGCCCCACCATTGCAGACCTGCTACGGTTTCACGGTGGTCACCT
Source organism: Akkermansia sp. (assembly GCA_043785945.1). Taxonomy (GTDB): domain Bacteria; phylum Verrucomicrobiota; class Verrucomicrobiia; order Limisphaerales; family SIBH01; genus JANNGC01. The sequence continues at coordinate 9,408 of JAYVWQ010000250.1, read as the reverse complement.
GCCGCTGCACTGCTTTCTGAATCAATGGCAACGCATAATCCGCCACGGCCTGATTACCATCCGGGGTGAAGTGGATGTCGTAGAGATAATACATTCTCGCAGTCTCGTTCCGCTCTACCAGCAAGTCCGTCGGGTTGATCATCTCCACGGCGTTGCTCTTCAACAGGCTCGTGAGTCGCGCGGCTTTGGCCCTCGCTTCCAGAGGCGTTTCCACGCGGCCGTAGGTGGCAAACCGGGTGATGTCGGCGGGCCGGACCACGTAAGACATGGGCACATGCACGAAAACGATCTGCGGCTGGTTGGTCGCGGCTCGTCCGACGAAATCCAGGTAGCTGCGATAGCGCCGCAGACATTCCTCCGTCGCGCTGCCGTTCGGCGCTTCCGCCTTCTTGTAAAATTCCCGTCCATCGCCCGCCGCATCGGAGCGCGCCCCGGAGACGACGTTGTAGATGCGCCAGCCAAAATAAACCGTGGCGGAATAAAGCCGCGCCTTCTTCGCCCAACTGGCCGCGCCGATGGTTCCGGGCTGGTACAAGTAGCCGTCCCGCACCGTGGGTAAAGCAGCAGGCAACGTATCATCGGTCTCCAACGCACCGAGGTCGCCATAGACAGTTTGCACGATCAAGTCCGGCTGGTAGCGGTGGCCCGTTTCCTTGAGCCACTTCAACTGCTGGGAAATCGGCTGCGAAGGTGTGCCGAGATTGATCAGTTCCACGCGCTTGCCCGGCACGCGCAAGCCGTCCGCAATTTTCAGGATGTACGAATCCTCATAGTTCACGCCCCAGCCGAAGGCGAACGAGGGACCGAGAGTCAGGATGCGAAATGCGTTCTCCGGCTTGGCCACGGTGGGGCTGGGCCGGTGTCCATCAGTGCGCAGCCCGGTTTCGTCGGTCCGGTAGCGGGCGGTGAATTCGCTGGTCTGATGCACAAAATCCAAGTTGGACTTCAAACGATAGACGCGCATCGGGTCGGTTTCGTAAATTGGAATGGCCCACCACTGCCAATACCAACGGCCCACGCTGAGTCGGTAGAAAACTTGCAGCGAGGCTTCGCAGAAGAATGCGAGAAAGCCCAGCGTGAGCAACGTGAAGAGGATGCGCCTCTGCCGGGACAACGGGGGGGTGGCCTTCTTCACTGCCAGACCTCCTCCAAAATTTTGAAGATCTCCGGGTCGTGCGGCTTCAACTCAGCGCGCGTGAAAGGATAAAAATCATTTGTGCCGAAGAACGCCTCCGTTGCTTCGGCAAAATACTCGTGGTCATCGGTCAGCGCGTAGGCCCGCTCCTTCTTCCCGTTGTTGCGCGCCACGGATTCGTAGCGGCCAGCAGCCTTCGCGTCTTCGTAAGCCTGACGGATGCGCCGGTCGCTGAAGCCCAGCACCTGATCGTGATAAGCGTGGGCCAGTTCGTGCAGAATCATGGCCGGCTGTTGGGGCGACCAGTCGAGGAACTTGCGCGCGTTGCCAATCTCGACGCCCTTCGCCTTGTCGGGATTGTAGCCATTCTTCGCCAGCCAGTCCTTCGAGGGATGATACTCGGCGCAGGGCGCGTGGCCGTCGTTCACGCCCAGCCAGATGGGCACGCGCTTGAGCGCTTCGCAGGCGCGCGCGGGCACGATGTTGGTGATCTCACGCAGCTTCACGGCGAGCAGGGCGAGCGCGTTGCTGCCCAAATCACTTTGCGTGGTCAGCAGTTCACGGTTCACCCGCACCGTCCAGCCCGCCACCCGGGTGGTGGCGTACTTGGTGGTGGGGACGAAGGGCTTGGTGGCGTTGGTGGTTTCGGCGGCGAAGCTGCAAACACCAATCATCAAACACCAAAGAAGCACCCAGGCCCGAATACAAGCCATTGCCACTGGAGCCGCGCGCTGGATGTTTCGTTGGAGGTTCATCCGCTTTTCCTTCAGCAACTCGTCGGCACTTCCTGCAACACCTCAACGCAATGCGGAATCGCCCCCACGACAAAACTCAAACACTCCACCGCGCCGCTCGGCTTGCCCGGCAGGCAGAGGACGAGCGCGTGGTCCACCACGACGGCGAGATTGCGCGAGAGAATGGCGTTCTTCGTGATCTTCATGGACTCGGCGCGCATCACTTCGCCAAAGCCGGGCAGTTCACGAATAGCGATTTCGCGCACTGCTTCCGGCGTCACATCGCGGAGCGCCACGCCCGTGCCGCCGGTGGTGAGGACGAGCGCGCAGCCCTTGTTAATGTGCTCGCGAATGGCCCGCTGGATGTCGCGCTTCTCGTCCGGCACGAGCGCTTCGGCGGCGACTTTCCAGCCGTAACCTTCCGCCGCCTGCTTCAGCGCGGGACCGCCGAGGTCGTCGTACTGCCCGCGCGAGGCGCGGTCGGAAACCGTGATAATGCCGACTTGGATTTGCACAGGTTGGTTTCGTAGCAGTCGACGTAAGGAGACTCCATTCCAAAAGATCAGAGTCTCCTCACGTCGACTGCTACATCTTCAGCGTTTAGTCTTTGAGACGAGCACCACATCCGTGATCCGCATCTGCTTATCCACCGCCTTGCACATGTCGTAAATGGTCAGCGCGGCCACGATCACTGCGGTGAGCGCCTCCATCTCCACGCCCGTTTGCGCGGCAATCTTTGCCGAGGCGGTGATCACAATGCGGTCGCGGGACTCCGGCGTTTCGAAGTTCACCTCGCAGTGGGTGATGGGCAGCGGATGGCAGAGCGGGATGAGTTCGCCCGTCTTCTTCGCCGCCATAATCCCGGCGAGCCGCGCCGTCGCGAGCACGTTGCCCTTGGCGATTTGATTCTGCTCGATGAGCGCGAGCGTCGCGGGCTGAAGCTGGATTTCGCCGCGCGCCACCGCTTCGCGCAACTGCACCGGCTTGGCGGACACGTCCACCATCGCGGCCTGTCCGGCGTCGTCGATGTGAGTGAGCTTCTTCATCCCTGTGCTGGGTGTGGTCATCACAGCGCTGCCTTCCACTCCGCCACCGCCACGCGCATTTGCTCCGCCGAGTTCAACTGCTTCTGCACGAACTTGGGCGTGAACCACGGGAAGGTGCCGAGCAGATCGGGCGTCACGAGAATCTGTCCGTCGCAGTCCGGCCCGGAACCAATGCCGATGGTGGCGAAGGGAAATCGCTCCGTTATCTCCTTCGCGACCGGCGGCGTGACCAGCTCCAGCACCACGGCAAAGGCCCCCGCCTCCGCCAGCACCGCCGCATCGTCGAGCAGCTTTGCATGACCGGCGTCATCCTTGCCTTTGATGCGATACTTGCCGCCCTCTTCGAGCACATGCTGCGGCAACATGCCGAGGTGACCCATGAAGGAAATCCCGGCCGCGATGATGGCGCGGACTTGCGGCAGAATTTCCCGCCCGCCTTCGGCCTTCACGTATTCCGCGCCCGCTTCGACGAGACGGCGCGCATTGGTCACCGCTTGTTCCGGTGTGTCGTAAGCGTGGAAGGGCAGATCCCCGCCGAGCAGCGCGCGGGGCTTGGCCCGCGCGGCGGCCCGGACGTGATGCGCCATCTCGTCCATCGTGACGTGGGTGGTGTCCGGGTAGCCGAGCACAACCATGCCCAGCGAATCACCCACGAGAAGCAACGGCACGCCACATTCGTCGAGCAGCCGCGTCATCGGATAATCATACGCGGTGAGCGCCGCGATTTTCTTGCGGCCCTTCCAAGCGAGGATTTGATCGGGGGTGATTTTCACTGTGAATCAGTCATGGACGGTGATTCGGCTCCTGTCGATCTCGACCAAGGAGTTCTCCTCCAGCGCGGAAACGATCTCAGTCAGATGGGTCTCAAACAGTGTCAGCAGATCATGCAAGCGCAGGTTGCCCGCGCGGACCAGCAGCAGTTTGGCCGGCTTCCCGTGCAGCATGTGCGAGTAATAAAAATCCGAATCCTTGGTGACCACGACCCGCTGTTCACGCTCTGAAAAATCCGTGAGAACTCCATCGGCGGTGGCGTTGCCCGTCTGGAGGAGGGAAGTGTGAATGGCATCATGGCCCGCCGCTTCAAAGACGCGGCCCAGGCTGGGAGGAAGGTGCGCGTCGAGCAGGAACTTCATGCCAACTCGAGGTGCTGGCTTTTGTTCTTCAGACATTCCACGGCGAACTGGATGCAGGCCCGGAGGTCGTCGCGCTCCAGGTCGGGAAACTCCTTCTGCAAGTCCTCGAAAGAATCGCCGGCGGCCAAGTATTCCAGCATCGCGTCCACGGGATAGCGCAGGTGGCGGATGACCGGCTTGCCGTGGCAAATTTCCGGACTGATCGTGATACGCGAAAGCAGCTCACTCATGGCTTCAAGACTCTGCCGGCAGGTCGAAGTGTCAAGCGGCTTTCCCAAAGCTCGCCAGCAACTCCTCCGGCGTGACGATGGCCGTGCCGACTTTGCCGACTACGACGCCGGCGGCGTGATTGGAAATAATGGCGGCCTCCAGCGGCGAAGCACCGGCCGCAATGGCCAGGGTGAACGACGCAATGACCGTGTCGCCCGCGCCCGACACGTCGAAGACCTCCTGGGCCACGGTCGGGATGTGAAATGGCTTCTGCCTGCGCTGGCAGAGCAACATGCCGAGATCGCCGAGTGTGATGAGCAGCAGCGCGGGACGCAGTTCGTTCAACAACCGTTCCGCGACTTGCATCAGGTTCTTATCTTCGAGCGGATTGGCCTGGCGCGTTTCATCCTTGAGAGCCGCCAGTTCAAACGCCTCCTTGCGGTTGGGCGTGATGAGCGAGAGTGCGGCGAGATTCAGGTGATGCACCGGCTTGGGATCGAGGCTGAGCCACACGCCGCGTTCCCGGCAGAGGGTCTTCACGCCTTCGAGCAACGACTGGGTCACCACGCCTTTGCCGTAGTCGCCAACGATGACGGCATCCGCACCGGGGATGGCTTTCTCCAGCGCCCGCAGGAGCCGGCGCGCATCATCGGGCGACAACTCGTTCTTCGTTTCGCGGTCCACGCGCACGACCTGCTGCTGATGGGCAACGATGCGGGTCTTGATGCTGGTGGCTCGCGCCGGAAAAGAAAGCAGTCCGGCACAGCCGACGCATTGCTGGCCGAGCAGGGTTTTTAACTGCTGGCCCGCGCCATCATCACCGATGGCACTGAACAACTCCGTGCCCGCCTGCAGGGCGGACAGGTTTCGCGCCACGTTGGCCGCGCCGCCCGGCATGTAGCTCTCGTGCGAGAAATCCACGACCGGCACCGGAGCCTCCGGGGAGATGCGGGAGACGCTGCCCCAGATGAACTGGTCGAGCATCACGTCGCCGAGGACGAGGAGGCGGGTTTGAGCGGCCACAGTCAGGAGTTCGCGAACGCGTTGGGCTGTGATGGAAGTGCTCATGAAAAAGTCATTCCAGAAATGCCGTCAACGGACTCGTCGCCTGCGCGGTGTCAGAGATTTCACCGAGTCCCATTTCATACGCCGCGCGGCCCGCTTCCACGGCCATCTTGAAGGCCAGGCCCATGCGGTTCGGGTCGGACGCGATGGCGATGGCGGTGTTCACCAGCACGGCGTCCGCGCCCAATTCCATGGCTTCGGCGGCGTGGCTCGGCGCGCCGATTCCGGCATCGACCACGACGGGCACGGTCGCTTGCTCAATGATGATGCGAAGCTGGTCGCGCGTCTGGAGGCCGCGATTGGAACCGATAGGCGAACCGAGCGGCATGACGGTGGCCGTGCCCACGTCCTGCAAGCGCTTGGCCAGCACCGGGTCGGCGTTGATATAGGGCAGGACGATGAAACCTTCCTTCACCAGAATTTCCGCCGCCTTCAGCGTCTCAATCGGATCAGGCAGCAGGTAGCGCGGGTCGGGATGGATTTCGAGCTTCACCCACTTGGGCAGTCCAGCGGCGACCGCGAGACGGGCGAGGCGCACGGCTTCCTCGGCGTTCATCGCGCCGCTCGTGTTCGGCAGGAGCAAATATTTCTCGCCGTCGATGAATTCCAAAATGTTGGCAAAGGGATCGCGCTTCCCGCTCAGGTCGGCGCGCCGCAGGGCCACGGTCACGATCTGGGTGCCACTCGCTTCCAGCGCGTCGCGCATGGCTTGAGGCGAGGAAAACTTACCCGTCCCGACCATGAGGCGGGATTGAAACTCGCGACCGGCAATGACGAGCGGACGATTGGCGACTGTGGCAACTGACATCGGCGAAACCTTACGAGCGCGGGGCACCGTTTGTCGAGAGAGGCCCGGTGCCCGCAGGTGATGCGAAGCGGCGGGCGTGGACAGCAGCGCCACCCACCGCGCGAAGTTTTTCCCAGGTGCGGTGGCAGAAACAGTCTCGACCGAGAGGCTGATTCGCCGATTGCTTTCCCGCCGCGCTCATTTAATTTCGCGGTCCATTTGCCAGGATGCCCAGCGTCTATATCAAAACTTACGGTTGTCAGATGAACGAGCGCGACAGCGAGGCCGTGGCCGCGCAGCTCGTGGCCAAGGGCTATTCGCTCGCGCCCAGCGAACTCACCGCCGACGTCATACTGCTCAACACCTGCTCGGTGCGCGACATGGCGGAACGCAAGGCCGTGGGGAAAATGGCCAACCTCGCCGCCGACGTGCGCAAACATCGCCCCGAGGTCGTGCTTGGCTTCATGGGCTGCATGGCCCAGAGCCGAGGGCAGGCGCTCATCGACAAACTGCCGGACGTGGACCTCGTGCTCGGCACGCAGAAGTTTCATCGCGCGGCGGAATACCTGGATGAAATTCTCGCCGGCACCCGGACCAAGATCGTCGATGTCGCAGAGGAAAAGGGCAGCGAGGCGGAGATTCGCCAGCACCTGCTGGAGGGAAACAACCCCGGTAAAAAATCGGTCACGGCTTTCGTCAGCATCATGCAGGGCTGCAACCAGTATTGCACCTTCTGCATCGTGCCCTACACGCGGGGCGAGGAGCGCAGCCGCACCATTCCCGACATCGTGGCCGAGTGCCGTGAGCTGGTCGGGCGCGGCGTGCGCGAGATCACGTTGCTCGGGCAAATCGTGACGAGCTACGGCAAGCGCCAACCCCCTGGTAGCAGTCGAGGTCACGAGACTCTCGTCGAATCCGCAGTTCGTAATCCGCAGTTTGCAATCGATCAGAGTCTCGTGACCTCGACTGCTGCAAAGAAATCTCCCTTCGTGCAATTGCTCGAAGCCGTGCATGAGATCGAAGGGTTGGAGCGCATCCGTTTCACCTCGCCGCATCCCAAAGGCTATGGCGACGATCTGGTGGAGGCTTACGTGCGGCTGCCCAAGCTCGTGGAGAGTGCGCACATTCCGGTGCAGAGCGGCAGCGACCGGATGCTCAAAGCCATGCACCGCGGCTACACGCGCGAACGGTTTCTCTCCATCATCGCCAAGCTGCGCCGCGCCCAGCCCGGCATGGGCATCACCACGGATTTAATCGTGGGTTTCCCCGGCGAGACGGAGGACGACTTCGAGGAAACGCTTTCCCTCTGCCGCGAGGCCGCCTTCGACAACGCCTACATCTTCCGCTACTCGAAGCGCAAGGACACGCCCGCCGCTGAGATGCCGGATCAACTGCCCGAGGAAGTGAAGGAGGACCGCAATCAACGTCTCCTCACGCTGATCAACGAAGGCGCGGCCTTGCGCTACGAGGCTTACGTGGACCGGCGCGTGCAAATTCTTGTGGAGGGTCCGAGCAAACGTCCCGAGCGCATGATGGGCCGGACGCGCTGCGGCAAGATCGTGGTCTTCGAGGGCAGCGACCGTCATCGCGGCCAGCTCATGGACGTGCAGGTGACCCGCGCGGGCAACTTCACCCTCTACGGCGACCCGGCGGTGGTGGGGATGGAATAAGACCGTTGCGGATCAGAAGTCGGCCGCACGAGTCGGGCGAGGGAGAACTTCGGCCTTCGGCGAAAGACTACTTCCCACTCCGCATCCGAACTTCCACCTCTTCGTAGCCCAGCGACTTGAACAGCTTGGTCAATTGATCCCGCGCGCGTTCGCCGGCCTCACGTTCGATGCCCGCCTGGCGCGCCGCCCGCATGATCTCGCTGCGCGCGTACTGTCGCGCCTGTTGCTCCAGCTTCTTATCCACGGGTCGGAGCAAACCCGTCTTGCGGTCCAGCACCTGCGTCCCGTTCTCGTCCAGATAACCATCCGTCACCACGGCGGGCGGCAGATCGATCCGGATTTTTTTCCCGCTGATGTGGACGTCGCTGTCCTTCAGTTGCGACAAATCCACGCCCGCCTTCACGATGCCGTGGGCCAGCAGGATCAGCTTGTCGTCCCGCAGCCCGGAGAGGATGGGGAGGTTGTCGATCAGGTCGGGGTGCGGGGCTTCGACTGGAACGACTTTTTCCAGCACGTACTTCACCGTCACCAGCTCGGAGAGCGACTGAATCTGCAACACCACCGTGGGCGTGGTCGCGAAGACCGGCGTGTTGGCCCGCCGCAGGATCAGCACCGCCAGCAAAGCAGCCAGCAGCAACCCCACCACGAAGGCGGCGACGACCAGAACCAGGGCGAGGCTTTTTTTCACGGGCGGAGTGTAGGGGAACGGCGGCGCGTTGTCAGCGGTGCGGATTGTCGATTGTTGGAACCAACCACTTTCCGGAAAATGGATGATGGCTAAGGGTGACAATACGGAAAGGTTTGTCTAAGGTGCGCACCATTGATGCATGCGGTTAAGCTTTATTCGCCAAGCCCTCTTGAGTTGTCTGACTCAATCGTGATTGAGGGCGATGTGCATTTCGCACTTGGGCGCCTGCCCGGTGAATCGGTGCAATGTGTCGTGACCTCACCACCGTATTGGGGGCTGCGCGACTATGGCATCGCGGGGCAGATTGGTCTGGAACCAACGTTGGCTGAATTCATCCAAAATCTGACCAATGTTTTTGCCGAGGTGAAACGAGTCCTCAAACCCGACGGCATCCTGTGGCTCAACATTGGCGATGGCTATACCAGTGGCAACCGCGGCTGGCGCGCACCGGACAAAAAGAATCCCAATCGCGCCATGAACGTGCGGCCCGACAATCCGCCCGGGTTAAAGGACAAGGATTTGATCGGCATCCCCTGGCGGCTGGCCCTGGCGCTTCAGGAAAACGGGTGGTTCTTGCGCAGCGACATCGTATGGCACAAGCCGAATGTCATGCCTGAGAGCGTGAAAGACCGGCCAACCCGCGCGCACGAATATCTCTTCATGCTCACCAAGGCGGAACACTACCGCTATGACCATGAGGCGGTGAAAGAACCGGCCGAGGATGGGCGAACCCGCAACCGCCGGACGGTGTGGAACATCAACACTTCCAATTCTGGCAGCTCGCACATCGCCGCTTTCCCTCAGGCGTTGGTTGAGCCGTGCATCCTCGCATCGACCGCGCCGGGCGAGTTTGTGCTCGATCCTTTCTTCGGCTCGGGGACGGTGGGGCTGGTGGCGGACCGACTCGGACGAAAGTATGTTGGCATCGAATTGAACCCCT
>JAYVWQ010000249.1:0-3764 GCA_043785945.1 Akkermansia sp. | reverse complement strand
AACTCCACCGTGAGGGTCTGCGGTTTTTCCCCGCGCAGCTCGATGGAAACCTGCGGGCTGTCGGCGGTGAAACCATACTTGGCCCGCACGCCTTCGCTGCGCGCGATCCACACCACGGCCCGCAATTCGCCGAGCTGCCCGGCCATTTCTTCGAGAGCAAAGGGATTGATGTCCCCATTCCATCCGCGCACCTCGACCCACTCGCCGTTGGGCTGGCGCACCGCTTCGCGCCCGCCGCCGCTTGGGCGCGAGGCGATGCGCATGACCTGGTTGGTTGTGAAATTCCAGAGGCGGTGATCGCGGAACTGCCAGGCCGCGCCCGGCATCCGCGAGTAATCCAGCGGGCGGATGGCATAGACGGAATCCTCATCAGTGCGCCGGGCGAAGGCGCGCTCGGCCGTGCCGTTGGTGCCCAAGGCCAACTGGGCGACCGCGATGTTCGTCACTCCGGTGGCGTTTGTCACCGTGGTGCGCAGCGTGTAGTGGCGCTGGCCCGGCGCGAGACCGTAGGACGCGAAATCCGTATCCGTGACCACGTCTTTCACAAACTCCGTGGTCTCCAACTGGCTGAGGAGCGTGAGCCACTGCGCGGTGAAGTTTGGGTCGGCCGGCCCCTCGCCCGCCTTCCACGCGCCCGTGGCGTCCTTGCGCACGATGAAGTTTTCCTCGCCGCGCACTTCAATCATGTCCACCAACTCCGGCGCGAAGGAGACGAGCTGCCGTTCGCGCAATTCCGAATAAGGCGTGGCGAGCACCTCCACGACGGCCTTCGGCACGAGCACCACGTTGCTGTGGGTGAGGAGCCGGGCATAGACGCGCGTGGGGTCATTGGTGGGGGACCGGCCGAAATGCACGCGTCGGGCCAGCGGGCTGTTGGCCACGGTCCCATTGCCCAGGGTGACTTCATACTCCGGCGTCAACAGCCCGTAGGCTTCCAGGTCGGCGGCGGGATTGTCCGTCACGAACTCCACGGCGCGCGCTTCCAGAATTTTTTTCAGCAACTGCGCGACGGGCACCTGCTCGGCGCGATGGGGGGGGAAGGCCAGTCGCCAGAGTTTGCTCGTGGCATCCAGTTGCAGGACAAAACGCGCGCCGCTGTGAACGATCTCGGCGCGATCCAGAGTCTCGCCACTAAGCGCGAAGAGCCGGGGGTCGCGCCAGTCGTGCGGGGTGCGGGGAATCTGGTCGAGCAGGGCCGCATCAATCACAGCCACGCCGGGCTGGCCGACGATCTCGACATAGACCTGATCGCCCGCCGGGGTGCGCGCCCCGACGCGCAGTTCGCGCCGCTCGGCCCCCCGTTCCAGCGCGATGACCACCGGCGCAGTGTCGAAGCCAAAGTCAGCCAGGGTCTGTTTACGAGACTGGATTTCGCGACTGGTGATGCGCGTGGCCGGCACGATCTGTTCCAAGGCTTCCAGGAATTTTTGCACCGCCAGGCCCGAGGCTGGATAGGCGAAGGGCTTGGTGAAACGCCAGGCGTCATTGGTCCGCTCCAGCACGAGGGCAAACTCCGTCCCGCGCCGGAGCTGCACCGTGGTGGCGGCGAGCGGATGAAACAGCGCGAAGAGCGGCGGCCGGGCCGCGACCGCGCCGCCCACCTCGAGACGACGCTCGACCAGCATGATGAAGACAAAGAGCGCCCCCGCCAGGCCGACCAGAATCCATGTGTTCTTCCATTTCATGTCAGTGGCGGCGGCGGAGCCAGACGAGTGCGCCGAGCAGGAGCACGCCGCCGGGCAGACCGAGGAGCAGGACGAGTTGCACGGAGCGCATCTGGGCGCGGGTCATGCTGAGCTGGTAGTGTTGAATCTCCCGGCGCGGGATGTCGTTGAGCAGCACCTGCTGGTTGACCAGCCAGTTGGCGGTGAAGGCGGCGAAGTCGCGGTTGGCATCGACTTCGATCAGGCCGTTGCCCCAAAGCGAGGAATCCCCGAGCACGACGAGGCGCGTGGCCCCGCGCTGGAGGGCGGGCACGTTCTTCTCGACCGCGACCATGAGCGGATGGCTCCCGGTCAGGCTGGGATCGGTTTCGTGGGTCCGCGTGTTGACCTCCACCACGCTCCTCGGTCCGGTAAAGAGCAGCTCGGTGACTTTCAATTCCTCGTTGCGCCCGCCGCTGGGCTTCGCCGCGCGGATGGAGCGCGGCATGGAGAGAATGATGCGGGAATTGGCCAGCGGATTCACGATGGGATGCCCGCCGTAATTCGCGGGCACCAGATCCAGGCCGGAGCTGCTGATGGAATTCTCGCGATCGTAAATCACCTGGTCGCCGACCTCGACGCCCCATTTGGCGAGCAGCCGCTCCAGCCCGGTGCGCCGGCCCGGCGTGACGGTGTTGCGGTTAAAGGCGATGAGCGCGCGCCCGCCCTGATCGAGATGGCGCTGGATTTTCTCCAACTCGACGGCGTCGAGCGGTTGGGTCGGGCCGGCGATGATGAGCAGGTTGCAGTTGGCCGGCACTTCGTTGGTGCCGCCCAGAATGAGCGGGTGAAGGACAAAGTTGTTCTCGTCGTGGAGGAGGGTGAGAAATTTCCCATAGCTGTCCGGGTTGTCGCCGCTGGGCAGGTGCTCGCCGTTGCCGAGGAGGTAGTAGGCGACGGGCTTGCGTTCGTTGGCCACGGCAAAAATGGCGGACGTGAAGAGCAGCTCGCCCTTGAAGTGGGTGCGCTCGACCTCGTTGGTCTGCCCGGCCAGCAGCTTGGAGTAATCGTAGTCAGAAAGCTCGCCGGAGCTGACCACTTTGACCCGTCCCCCCATGTCGAAGATGACGACATCCTTCTCGTTGGCCGCGTTGAGCTTGTAATCGAGTTTGGTCTTCCGGGCCGCCGGCACGTCGCGCAGATAATCGACGAACTGCACCTGCACCCTCGGGCTGGCGAACTGGTATTCCTTGAGCAGCCCCTTGACACGCGGGAAGAGCTTGTCGTCGGAATCATAATACGCCGTCACCTTGACCGTGTTGGTCAGCGTGGCCAGCACCACCCGCGTGCGCTGGGACAGCTCGGCCTCGGTGACGCGGTTCCAGTGCCAGCGCTGGTAGTGGCGGACCGCGAGGTAATTGGACATGGCGACCAGCGCCAGCACGGCGGTGATGGAGACAATGAGGTTCAACAACGCGCTCCACCGCCGCGCGAGCGAGAAACTTTGCCTGGTTGGTTCGTCGCCGTTCATCATTTCCAGCGCCGGCTTTCCACCGACTTCAAGGTAAGAAACAGGAACAGCCCGGTGAGCGTGAAATAGAAGACCAAGGCCCGCAGATCGACCACACCGCGCGCGAAGTCCCGCATGTGCTCGATGAGCGAGAGGTGGGCGAAGAGTTGCGCCACCCAGCCCGTCTGCCCCGCCATGGCGTAGGAAAGAAAGCTCAACAGGAAGAGCGAGATGCCGAAGGCAAAGCTGAACATGGCTGCAATGATCTGGCTGCGCGTGAGCGACGACGCGAAACAGCCCAGCGACATGTAGAGCGAACCCAGCAGGGCGATGCCCAGAAACGTGCTGCCCAGCGTGCCAAAATCCAGCACCGTCGGGTCATGGCTGTAGTGGCGCACAATGGCCATGCACGCGGCCAGCGGACTCCACATGATGAGATAAAAAATCATCGCCCCCGTGAACTTCGCCATCACCACCTGCAGGTCGCTCACCGGCGTGGTCATGAGCGTCTCGAAGGTGCCGGAGAATTTTTCGTGGGCGAAGGTCCGCATCGTGATCATGGGCGCGGCCGGCAGCAGGATGAGCCAGAAATAATATGACCCGTAGAACAG
>JAYVWQ010000248.1:0-5793 GCA_043785945.1 Akkermansia sp. | reverse complement strand
GATTGGTTATTGCCCCGGCACATCGGCGGCGGCGCTGGGTCAGGGAAGCTGGGACGCGCTCTTCGGCATGGCAGGGCTGGTCACAGGCTCGTGGATTTTCGCCGAGTTCTCCGCGTCTCTGAAGAAGACGGTGGATAAATGGGGCGATTTTGGAAAAGTTCTTCTGCCGGATTTGCTGCACATCCCACGCGGAGTGTTTGTGGTGATTTTTGCGGTGTTGCTCACCGTGGGTTTAATTGCGCTTGAACGGGTGTTTTCTCGATGACCTTGCATCGAACAACTCGGTTCTGCTGGAAACTAATTAGGTTTACCTTTTTCGCGGTGGTTCTGATTTCGCCCATCGTGGTGCTCCTCACCGTCCAGAAGCGTTACGTGGAATGAGACGCCGTTCCGCACCCCGCCAGACTTTATGAAACACTCAGAGCGCCATCGGACGGATCGCATCGGCTGGCTGCGCGCCGCCGTTCTCGGCGCGAACGACGGGCTGGTCTCCACGGCGAGCCTGGTCGTTGGCGTCGCCGCAGCCCATGCCGGACGAAATGAAATTCTTGTAGCCGGGCTGGCCGGACTGGCAGCCGGCGCGATGTCGATGGCGGCGGGTGAGTATGTCTCCGTCAGTTCGCAATCCGACACCGAGAAAGCCGACCTCGAACGCGAGTGCAAAGAATTGAGCTCCGACCACGAGAGCGAGGTCATTGAGCTGACTGGCATTTACGTGGATCGAGGCGTCGAGCCCATGCTCGCGCGTCAGGTGGCCGAACAACTCATGTCCAAAGACGCGCTCGGCGCTCACGCGCGCGAAGAGTTGGGCATCACGCCCAACCAAGCCGCCAAGCCACTACAGGCCGCCCTGACCTCCGCAGCCACGTTCGCCGTTGGTGCGGCCATCCCATTGCTCACCGCATTCCTAATTCCAAGGGCGTATCTCATTCCGGCAGTCGTGGCCATTTCGCTGATCTTCCTCGCCGCCCTCGGTGGCGTCGCCGCACGGACAGGAGGAGCCAATCCGTGGGTGGGTGCTGCCCGTGTTGCCTTCTGGAGCGCATTGGCCATGGGAGTGACTGCTGGCGTTGGCGCGCTCTTTGGCGTGTCGGTCTAAGAGGATTCAAGAAAAAACAAACAGACAAGGAAAATGCTAAACATCTACTTCATGCTGGCAGCGCTGATCGCGCTCCCTCTCACAGTTATGACTGCTGAAACTGAAAAACAACTCGGCGGCAAAACCTACAAAGTCGTGTTTGAAGTCGCCATCGACGGCGAAGAAAAATGGCTCGGTGCATTGCGCAACGTTGAGAACGTCCAGAAAGCGCTCAACGTGAAGACCACAAAAATCGAAGTGGTCGCGCACGGCAAAGGCATTGGAATGCTCCTCGCCAAAACCGCCGAAGCGAATCCAGAAATGAAGGCGACTGTCGAGAAACTACACGCCAACGGCGTGGTCTTCGCCGTGTGCCAAAACACGATGAAAAGAATGCAGATCACCAAGGATAAACTCGTCCCGCTGGCAACCACCGTCGATTCCGGCGTCAGCGAAGTGATCCGCAAACAAGAAGCCGGCTACGCCTACATCAAGAGCGGAGGTTGATTCCAAAACCCAGCCTTTTATGAGAACCGACGCCAGCCATGAAATCCTTCGCAAGCGGGGCTGGAAATCGCGCGCTTCTGCCGTGTGGGAACTTCGCGCAGATACTCCGTGCGCGTTTCCCGCAGGCAACAGCCAATGACTTCGCAAGCGACATCGAACTGCGGCGACCGCAGTCCGTGGCTGAAGCGCCTGATCCCGGCGCTGGACTGGCTCGTGCATTACGAGCGCAAGAATTTGCCCGGCGATGCGCTCGCGGGCGTGATCGTGGCGACTCTGCTCATCCCGCAGGGCATGGCTTACGCGCTGCTCGCCGGGTTGCCGCCGCAATTCGGGCTGTATGCCAGCCTGTTGCCGCTCGCAGTCTATGCGCTGTTTGGCAGCAGCCGGTTTGTGGCGGTCGGGCCGGTCGCGATGGTATCGCTGCTCATCGCCAATGGTGTCGCAGAGTTGGCGGAGCCCGGCTCTCCACGTTACCTCGCGTTCGCGACTGCCACAGCACTTGTCGTGGGCCTGATGCAAATCGCGATGGGTGCCGCGCGCCTGGGTGTCCTCACGAATTTTCTGAGCCATCCGGTGCTCTCGGGCTTTAGCAGTGCCGCAGCGATCATCATCGCGCTGAGCCAGGTAAAACATCTGCTCGGCGTCAAGCTCCCGCAGACCGAGCACTTCCACGAGTTGCTCGCGCAACTTGCCCGTGCTGTGCCGCAGACCAACGTGCCGACGCTGGTGATGGGCGTTGCAAGCATCCTACTGCTGCTCGCGTTTCAATACCTGCTGCCGCGGGTTCTCGCGTCGTGGAAAAAACTCCCTTCCATCGTGGCACAGTCGCTGTCGAAAAGCGGATCGCTCTCCGTGGTAATCGTCGGAACCGCAATCGTCGCTGCTTTCGGCCTCGGGGAAACCAGCGGGGTGAACATCGTTGGTGAAATTCCGCGCGGATTGCCGAAGTTCGCGCTCCCCGCGCTCGGCGCTTCCGAGTTTCTGCCGCTGATCCCGCTCGCGCTCACGGTGAGCTTTGTCGGTTTTCTCGAAAGCATTTCCGTGGCGAAGTCACTCGCGGCGAAGCGCCGGCAGAAAGTGGATTCCAACCAGGAACTCATGGCGCTTGGCGCAGCCAATCTCGCGGCGGGCGTGACCGGCGCGTATCCCATCACCGGCGGATTCAGCCGCTCGGTCGTCAACTTTTCCGCTGGGGCGAATACCGGGCTCGCCTCGCTGATCACTGCGACGCTGATCGCCGTGGCCGTGCTGTTCTTCACGCCGTTGTTCCACCATTTGCCGCACGCCGTGCTGGCCGCTGTTATTATCACCGCGGTCGCCGGGTTGATGGACTTCGCGATGCCGCGCCGGCTCTGGCGCTACAACAAAGCCGACGCGGCCGCGCTGCTCCTCACCTTTTCCGCGGTGCTCGCGGTCGGGATCGGAAAAGGCATTCTCATCGGTGCCGGTTCGACCATCGCGCTGTATCTCTGGCGCACCAGCCACCCGCACATGGCGGTGGTCGGGCGCGTCGCAAACACCGAGCACTTTCGCAACGTGCTGCGCCACGACACCAAGACCCTGCCTCACGTCCTCATGCTGCGCATTGACGAAAATCTCTACTTCGCCAACACCAAGCATGTCGAGGACTTCATCCTCTGCGCTGTGGCCGACAGGCCGAAGTTGCGCCATCTCGTGCTGATCTGTAGCGCGATCAATTTCATAGATGCCAGCGCATTGGAGACGCTCACGGACCTCGTGACCCGCATGCGCGACGCCGGCATCCAACTCTATCTCACGGAAGTCAAAGGCCCGGTGATGGACCGGCTCACGCACACGAAGTTCCTTGATCAACTCGGTCGCGAACACGTCTTCCTCTCGACTGAGGCGGCCTATGAAAAGCTCGCGGACGCCTAACCCTGGGCGAACCAAAACACTTCACGCTTCCAACTGAATGAACCGATGGAACGGAACAAGGCCATGAACATCAACGCGAAGCTCACGATCCTTCAGATCAACGACACCCACGGCTATCTGGAGCCGCACCCCGAATTGTTCTGGCAAGGTGACAAGGCTGAATATCGAACATCGGGAGGCTATGCGCGGTTGCTCTCGGTCTTCCAACAAGTGCGTCAGGAGCGCGACGGCGCGGTAATCGCGCTTGATAACGGAGACACGCTGCACGGGACCTTTCACGCGGTGCATTCCAAAGGCGAAGCGTTCATCGAGCCGTTGAACCTGCTGGGGCTGGATGCCTGGACCGCGCATTGGGATTTTGCCTACGGCCCGGACCGGCTGCGCGAACTCGCCGCAAAACTGAACCATCCTCTGCTGGCGTGTAACTGTTACGTCAAAGCAACCGGGGAGCTTGCCTACCCGGCGTTCACCGTGATCGAGCGCAGCGGCGTGCGCGTCGGCGTCATCGGCATCGCCGCAACCATCCTGGACAAGACGATGCCGCCCAACTTCAGCGAGGGGTTGCGCTTCACGATGGGCAATGAAGAATTACCGGGCAACATCCACACGCTGCGCGAACGGGAACGTGTGGCTCTGGTCGTGGTGCTGTCGCACCTCGGGTTTCCGCAGGACGTGAAACTCGCGTCGGAAGTCGCGAGCATCGACGTTCTCTTGAGCGGCCACACCCATAACCGGATGTATCAGCCCCGGGTGGTGAACGGCGCGACGATCATCCAATCGGGCTGTCACGGATCGTTCGTCGGGCGTCTGGATTTGGAGTTGAAAGACGGGGGCGTCGCTATTCTTCGTCACGAGTTGATCCATGTGGGCGACTCGATTCCCGAGGATGCCGCGATGCAGCGCGTCGTGGAAAAGATCGTTGCGCCGCATCGGGAATTGCTTTCCGAAGTCGTGGGGCACACCGAGACAGCGCTGAATCGGTACACGATGCTCGAAGCCACGATGGACAATCTGCTCTTGCAGGCCGTCGCGGAAGCCGCTGGCACCCGCATCGCGTTTTCCAACGGCTGGCGCTACGGAGCACCGATTCCGATCGGCCCGGTCACCGTCAATGACCTTTGGAATGTCGTGCCTCCAAATCCGCCGGTCTCCACGGTGGAACTGACGGGCCGGGAGATGTGGGACACTTGAGGAAAATCTTGAACGCGCACTTGCGACGGACCCCTACCAACAGATGGACGGTTATGTGAAACGCTGTATTGGCCTCAAACTCTATGTGAAGTTCGAGACCCCCCCCGGTTCGCGCATCCAGCAGTTTTTCGTTGGAGCCGAGGAACTGGATCGCGATGCCTCTTACACGGTCGCTTTTGTCACCAGCCAGGGCGTGCCAAAACAATTTGGAACCAATCGTCGGGATCTAACGATTCATGCCATCGACGCCCTCAAGCAACACATGACCAAGCATTCGACAGTGAACGCCAGCCTTCGGGGAAAAGTCGTCGCAGTCTAACCAAGGCCCGCCATGCCTTTGAACACGCCTCTGTCCGATCATCACAAATGCACCGAACCTCTCGCGGTCGAGCGCACTTGCCTTGCCTGGGTGCGGACCCGCACTGCCATCATCAGTCTGGGATTTGTCGTTGCCAAGTTTGACGTTTGATTGCGCGAACTTGCATCGCGACTCGATCCGCAGTTGCGAGTCCACAGCACGGGAATGTGGCTGCCGATGGGCATCAGAATGAAGGCTTTTGGCGGCATTCTCACGGTTCTGGCCGCCTGGCATTGCCATCGTCCATCGGGCAATCGAACGCGGCGAAGTGCGAGCGAATCGGGGACTGGTGGTGAGCGTGACTGCCGTGGTAGCGCTGCTTGCGGTGCTGATGATCGCTTACATGCTGCTGACTGCAAAAATCTGTGAGTTATGCGATGCAGCAGGGCCTTACGTGCCGCACTCAGCCGGGTCGCTCTGCTGTTTCCTCAGCCGACTTGTAACCTTATCCACGCACGCGGCTCAGTTGAAGATGATATGAATACTAAAAACGCGGTTCGCATCGGGAAAGGTGGTGGATCATGTTGTCGCTAATTGGCAGCCTATTGATCGGCGGCGGGTTGGGGGCGGCGCTCGGCTACTTCGGCAAATGCTCCTCCGGCGCTTGCCCGCTCACGGCGAACCCGTGGCGCGGTGCGATGTTCGGCGCGCTGCTCGGTTTGATGTTTCAGTTTGCCTCGGGCCGGAGCGGTTCGGCTTCCGTCAACGTATCCACGCCAAACGTAAGCCGCATTCAGGAAAGTCAGTTTGAAGCGGAGGTCGT
>JAYVWQ010000247.1:0-9924 GCA_043785945.1 Akkermansia sp. | reverse complement strand
TTCAAACGCTCCGCGCGGTTCGAGGCGTCTGGCTTGACGCGCCAGCGTTTGAAGTGCGGTCGCGTTAGCGCCGCTTTTTCCCAGGACCATCCACAGGCGTGAAGTTCTGTGTTCCTTCCCGATGCGCCCCTTTGAAACCACGCCCTACAGTTGCGCGTTGTCAGTGCGATGGACGAACGGCAAACTCGCGGGCGTGTCAGGACAATCAGCTTCACCCATCCGCGTGGCCGTGCTCGGCACCGGTTCGCTCGGCCAGCATCATGCGCGCATCTACGCCGAGATGGCGGCGGCGGGCGCGGTGCAATTCGTCGGCGTGTTCGACGCGGTGCCGGCGACAGCCCGCGCCTTCGCGGAGAAATTCCAAACGCGAGCCTTCACCTCCGTGGCTGAAGCCGCCGACGCGAGCGACGCGCTGAACATCGTCACGCCCACGACCACACACTTTGCCATCGCGCGGGAATTGCTCACGGGCGGCAAGCATGTCTTCATCGAGAAGCCTATGACCAGCGATCTGCCGCAGGCGGATGAACTTATCCGGCTCGCGCAGCAACACAGTCGTTTGATCCAGGTCGGCCACATCGAACGGTTCAATCCGGTCTTTCAATTCCTGCAAAACTCGGCGACGAACCCGCGCTTCCTCGAGGCGCACCGGCTCTCGCCCCATCCCGGTCGCGGCGCGGATGTGAGCGTGGTGCTGGACCTGATGATTCACGACCTCGACATCGTGCTGGCCCTGGTGGATGCGCCGTTGGTGCAGGTCGAGGCCACGGGCGTGGCGGTCTTGAGCCAGTCGGAAGATTTGGTGCAGGCGCGGCTCCGCTTCGCCAACGGCTGCATCGCCAATCTTACGGCCAGTCGCGTGCATGATGACCGTCAGCGCACGATGCGCATCTTCAACGGCGGGCCGGAGGCGCAGTGTCTCACCGTGGATTTCCGCACCCAAGAAGCGTGGACCCATCGCGTAAGCAGTGAGGACGACGCGCTGGGCGAAGGCGTGGCGGTGGTGAACAAATTTGCCGGAAGACAAATCGTCCGAACATCGGTGGCGATTCAGAAAGAGGAGCCGTTAAAACTGGAGCTGCGACATTTCATCGAGTGCGTCCGCACAGGAAAGACACCGCTCGTGGATGGCGCGGCGGGACGCAAGGCGCTGGAACTGGCGCTGCAAATCATGGCGCAGATCGCGTCGGCGAGTACAGGCGCGGCCCAGGGCTGAAGTTGTTGCGTGAAGCCGTTGCAGTTCATGCTGATTGCGGGCGAGGCGAGCGGGGACACGCTCGGCGCAGAACTGATCACGGCACTGCGGGCACAACTCACGGCGACGGCCTCCCCCATCGACACGCCGCCGCAATTCTTCGGCGCGGGCGGGCCGCTAATGGCGGCGGCGGGGATGGAATTGATATTTGATTTCACGCAGCGCGCCGTCTTCGGGCTGGAAGCACTGAAGCGCCTCGGGGAATTCCGCCAACGGTTGCTGCTTCTGAAACGGCTCGCCGTGGAGCGCAGGCCGGACGTGATCGTGTGCGTGGATTTCGCGGGGTTCAACCGCCGCTTCGCCCACGCGGTGAAGGAACACGTCCGCAGCACGGGCGGCAACTGGAACCCAAAGATCGTGCAATACGTTTCCCCCCAAGTGTGGGCTTCACGGCCCAGTCGCGCGGACAAGATGGCCAAGGACATCGATTTGTTGCTCACGATTTTTCCCTTCGAGAAGGCATGGTATGCGCGGCGCACGCCCCAGTTGCGCGTGGAGTTTGTCGGGCATCCGATGATTGACCGTTACACGGGGCAGGTGCCGGAGCGCGGTTCGCAATTGCCGGGCGAAAGACCGCGTCTCGTCCTGCTGCCGGGCAGCCGTCCGGGCGAATTGAAGCGGCACCTTGCCGTGATGCTGGAAACGCTTCGGCTCATTCGCGAAAAAAAGCCGGGCGCGCAGGCCGTGATGGTGTTGTCAGACCGCATGGCGACGCTGGCCCGCACGATGGGCTTGCCGTGGGACATTGCAGTGCAATCCAACCTCGCCACCGCGCTCGCGCAAGCCGACATCGCGCTGGCCAAAAGCGGCACAGTGACGATGGAGTGCGCGCACTTCCGCGTGCCGACGGTGGTGATGTACAAGGTCTCGTTCCTCCTGCTGGTGGTGGCCCGAATGATCATGACGGTGAAGTGGATCACCATGACCAATATTCTGGCGAACGAGGAGGTGTTCCCGGAATTTCAGCAGGGGCAGGCCACACCCGAGAACCTGGCCCGCGCCGCGCTTGAATTACTCACCGACCCGGCTCGTCGCACTACGGTTCAGATGAAGCTGGAGAAGGTGGCCGTCTCGCTCGGCGAGCCGGGCGCAAGCCGCCGGGCGGCGGAAAAAATCCTTAAGCTGTTGGGCGTTTGACCCGGCCCTTCATCGGAACGACACAAAGAACGTGATGCCGATTTGCTGGAAAACTATTTGGGCGCAGCTTGGGACCATTCTCAATGCTGGCGTTTTCGACACCCACTCCCCGCGAGGCACGAGTGGGGAGAGGGCCGGGGAGAGGGGCTTCCGAGCCATGCGATTGCAAGTCGCGCCCCTCCTCTCCCCAGCCCTCTCCTCCCTCCGAGGGAGGAGAGGGAGTCAGCAGCGAAGGTGGACGCCCACGATTCTGATCCTCGCTGGCACCGTTTTCTTTACACTCACAGGCAGCGCACTGCGTGCGGCGGACGACGCCGCGGGCGTGGAGTTTTTCGAGAAGAAGATCCGGCCCCTGCTAGCCGACCAGTGCTACAAGTGCCACAGCGCGGACGCCGAGAAGCTGAAGGGCGGCCTGCTGCTCGACACCCGCGCCGCTACGCTCAAGGGCGGCGACACCGGCCCGGCCCTCGTGCCCGGCGACGTGGAGAAAAGTCTGATCATCAAGGCGGTGCGCTACACGGATGCGGATTTGCAAATGCCGCCGAAGGATAAAAAACTTTCAGCGCAACAGATCGCGGACCTCGAAACGTGGGTGAAGATGGGCGCGCCCGACCCCCGAACCAACGCGATGAAAGTCGCGGCGAGCATCGTGACCGAAGCGGCGAAGAAGCATTGGGCCTATCAGCCGGTGCGCTCCCCCGCCCTGCCCATGGTGAAAAACTCCGAGCGCGTGCAGTCCTCCATCGACCGCTTCGTGCTCGCGAAGGTCGAGGCCAAAGGTCTCACGCCCTCGCCCCGCGCGGACAAGCGCACGCTCATCCGCCGCGCCACATATGATTTGACCGGCCTGCCGCCGACGCCGGAGGAAGTGGATGCGTTCGTCGCGGATAATTCTCCTGAGGCCTTCGCCAAGGTCGTGGACCGGCTCCTCGCCTCGCCGCGCTACGGGGAACGCTGGGGCCGCTACTGGCTGGATGTGGCGCGCTATGCGGACACGAAGGGCTACGTCTTTGAGGAGGAGCGGCGCTATCCGTTTGCCTACACATATCGCGACTATGTCATTCGCGCGCTGAACGAGGATTTGCCTTACGACCAGTTCATCACGCAGCAGATTGCTGCCGACCTGCTGCCGTTGGGCGACGACAAGCGTCCGCTGGCCGCGCTGGGTTTTCTCACGCTGGGCCGGCGCTTTCTGAACAACCAGCCCGACATCATCGACGACCGCATCGACGTGGTTTCGCGCGGCCTGATGGGCATGACCGTGGCCTGCGCGCGCTGCCATGACCACAAGTTCGATCCCATTCCGACCAAGGATTACTACTCAATCTACGGCGTGTTCGCGAGCAGCGACGAGCCGGGCGAGAAGCCGTTGCTCGGCGACACCGCGCTGCCCAAGGAATACCCGGCGTATGTGGCGGAGAAAAAAAAGCGCGAGGATGAGGCCAAAAAATATCGCGCCGATCAGGAGGCGGAACTGCTCAAGAAATTGCGCGGACAGGTCGGCGAATATCTGCTCGCCGCCCACGACAGCAAGAAGCTGGCGGACAAGGACAAGAAGGAAGGGCTGGCGCGCGAACGGAAATTAACTCCGCGCCTCGTAACGCGCTGGAGCGAACGGCTGACGAAAAAATCCGACCCGGTGTTCGCGCCGTGGCTGGCTTTGAGCGCATTGCCGAAAACCAATTTCACGGAAGCGGCCAAGCCGCTGGTGGCGGGCTTCGCCGCGAATGGCAATCACACGAACCGTTTGAACACGTTGGTCGCAAAGCTGTTCGCGGACAGCCCCGCCTCACTCAAGGAAGTAGCCGGGCGTTATGACAAGCTCTTTGCCGACCTCGACAAGGAGTGGCGTGACCTCGCGGCCAAGACCAACGCGCCGAAGGCTTTTGCCGACGCGGACAAGGAGGCGTTGCGCCAGGTTGTCTATGCGGACGGTTCGCCACTCCAGATGGAGTCGGAGGAGATGTACAAACTCTTCGACACGCCGGCGCAGCAAAAGGTGCGCGCGCTCAAGCGCAAAATCGACGAGCTGGATGCGACCCACGCGGGCGCACCGCCGCGCGCCATGTCACTTGTGGACAAGGCCACTCCGGTGGACCCGGTCGTGTTCGTGCGCGGCAATGCCAGCAACCACGGGCCCAAAGTGCCGCGCCAGTTCTTGGAAGTTCTTTCGGGCGAGAAACGCGAGCCGTTCAAAAAAGGCAGCGGGCGTCTGGAATTTGCCCGCGCCATCGCCAGCACAAACAACCCGCTGACCGCGCGCGTGCTGGTGAACCGCGTTTGGAACTACCACTTCGGCGCACCGCTCGTCCGCACGCCGAGCGACTTCGGCACGCGCGCCGATCCGCCGCTGAATCCCGAACTGCTCGATCATCTGGCGGCGCAATTCATGGCCAATGGCTGGTCGCTGAAGAAGCTGCACCGGCTCATGATGCTTTCCAGCACCTACCAGCAGGTCAGCGAGGAGAACGTGGCGAATGCAAAGATCGATCCCGCCAACGAACAACTCTGGCGCATGAATCGCCGCCGCCTCGACTTCGAGTCGATGCGCGACACGCTACTGGCCGACTCCGGCAAGCTCGATCCCGCGATGGGCGGCCACGCCGTGGACATCACGACCGAACCATTCGCCACGCGGCGCACGGTCTATGCGTTCATTGAAAGGCAGAACCTCCCCGGTCTCTTCCGCACCTTCGACTTCGCCAGCCCGGACGCGACCAGCCCGCAGCGATTCCAGACGAGCGTGCCGCAGCAGGCGCTGTTCATGATGAACAGCCCCTTCGTGGAAGAGCAGGCGCAGGCGCTGCTGGCGCGGCCCGAATTCAAGTCAGCACGAGATGACGAGGAGCGCATCGGGCGTTTGTATCGGACTGCTTTTCAGCGCGCGCCGGATCGCGATGAGGTGTTGCTGGCGAAACAATTTCTCGCGCAACCCGCAGCAGCCACCAGCGAGGTGAAAGAAGTGCCCGCATGGCAATATGGCTACGGCGGCTTCGACGCCGCGACCGGGCGCGTGAAATCATTTCAAAAGCTGCCCCACTTCACGAGCAGCGCGTGGCAGGGCGGAACGAAGCTGCCCGATACCAAGCTCGGCTGGGTGATGCTTAGTGCCGACGGTGGTCATGTGGGCAACGACTCAGAACACGCGGCCATCCGGCGCTGGCGGGCCACGCGCGACGGCCTGGTGAAAATCACCGGCCTGCTGGAGCACAACAGCACGGAGGGCGACGGCGTGCATGGACGGATTGTTTCCAGCCGCACTGGTTCGCTCGGCGAATGGGTGGCGTTTAACACCAAGGCCACCACGAACGTCGAGCGGGTCGAAGTGAAGCGCGGCGATACGATTGATTTCGTGACGGACTTGCGGGCCAGCGTGAATTCGGACTCTTTCTCCTGGGCACCGGTCATCCGCTACACCGGTGTGGACAAAGGCCCGGAACGCTGGAACGCCAAGACAGATTTTGCCGGGCCGCTTCCCGAGCGCAAACCGCTCACGCCCTGGGTACGCTATGCGCAGGCACTGCTGCTCTCGAATGAACTGATGTTTGTGGATTAGTGGAAAGCACATTGATGGCGGGGCGCGCGGCGTTCCGCGCGCGCCGGGCTGAGATGGGGAGGTATCCAAAAGAATGGACGTTTCGTGCCGGTAAGATTTCTGGTGTCTTGGTCGCGTCTCTTCGATCCGGCGGCGCGCGCGGAGCGACGCGCCCCACCTTTCGCCCACGCTTGCGCGAGCCGTTCATTTGCCTTAATTCTCCCCCGCCTTGAAAAAAGCGAACCGCCCCGAAATCCCGCGCAAGACGATCTACCGTCTTTCGGTTTACCTGCGTTGTCTGCAACGCCTCAAGACCAACGGCATTCAGACCGTTTCGAGCGAGGGATTGGCCAAGGTGGCCGGGGTCAAGCCCACGCAGTTGCGCAAGGATCTCACGTATTTCGGCCAGTTCGGCACGCGCGGTCTCGGCTACGACGTGCTGCAGTTGACCCACATGATCACGGACCAACTGGGCACGAGCAGCCTGCAACCGGTCGTGCTCGTGGGCGTGGGGAATCTCGGCACGGCCCTGCTTTCCTATCGCGGTTTTCAGGAGGAGGGTTTTGCCGTCGTCGCCGCTTTCGATGCGGATGTGCGCCGCTTGCGCGACAAGAAACTGCCCGTGCCCGTGCATGGCATGGACAAGCTGACCGAGATCACTCAAGAGCTGCATGTAAAGATGGCCATCATCACGGTGCCCGCCATCGCTGCCCAAGAGGTGGCCAACATGCTGGTCGGAACGGGCATCACCGGCATCCTGAACTTCGCGCCCATCGTCATCGTGGTGCCGGAGGACGTGATGGTGAGCAACGTGAACCTCGCCATCGAGCTGGAGAACCTCAGCTACTTCATCCACGGCTGATTTGTCCTGCGTGAAGCGCCTCCTCAAATCACGGCTCAAATCGCGCCTGCTGCGCGCCGCCGCCGGGCCGCTCGCGGGACTGTCCCTGGCCGGATGTTCGACCCACGAGTATTCTCCGCTCAGTTCTCCCGCGCCCATGCCGCGCTGGTCAGTGGCCACCAACCCGTTCCCCGAAGTTGTCGCGCTGCCTGCCGAGGTGACGCCCGTGCTCGGTCTGGATCATGTGGAGACAGGCCCCCCACCGCCCAAGGTCGCGACGAACGCGCCGATGCCCACGCCACCACCCGCCCCCGCTTTCAACTTTGGCCGCGGCTGGATTCCCCTGCGTGTTTTCGCCGAACACTGCGCGCCCGCCGCGCCCGTCGCCCTGGAGCGAAGCACCGCAGGCGGAATTGTCTCCTATCGCATCGCCACGTGGCATGGGGTGGCCAGAGTGACCATCGGCAGCCGTCTCGCGCAGTGGAACGGCATCGTCCTCTGGCTGGGTTTTGCACCGCAGATGATCCAAGGCGAACCTTACCTGCACGCGCTGGACGCGGAGAAAACCCTGCTGCCGTTGGCGGAAAACTTCGCGGCCCGCCCGCTCGCCGGACGCACCATCGTGCTCGATCCCGGCCACGGCGGCGCGGACGGCGGCACGCGCGGAGCGCGCCATCAGTTGGAAAAGAATTACACGCTGGACTGGGCGTTGCGCACGGAACGCTGGCTCACTAACGCGGGTTGGAAAGTGTTCCTGACCCGGCGCAGCGATGCGGATGTGCCGCTGGCGGACCGCGTGACTTTTGCCGACCGCGTCCACGCCGACCTTTTCATCAGCCTGCATTTCAACTCCACCTTCCCGCAAACCCAGGCTTCCGGCATCGAGACCTATTGCCTCACGCCCGTCGGAATGCCCTCCACCCTGGCGCGCGGCTACGCGGATGACGAGCGAACCGCCTTTCCCAACAATGCCTACGATGCGGCCAACCTGGCGTGGGCCTTTCGTCTGCACCAGACGCTGATCCGGGCGACGCAGGCGCACGATGACGGGGTGAAAAGGGCGCGCTTCATGGGCGTGCTGCGCTACCAGAACCGCCCGGCGGTTTTGATCGAGGGAGGCTTCCTTTCCAATCCCCACGACGCGGCCGGCATCGAATCCTCCGCCCACCGCGAGTTGCTGGCCCGGGCAGTGGCCGAAGCGTTGAAATAAAAAAGCGCGACCCTTTTGAGGTCGCGCCTAGTGGAGCAAATAAATCTATGGGCTCACCGGCGGTTGCGCAGGGACCAACACATCGTTGTTCGGTGCGGGACCACCAATAGCCCCCGGGTCAATGTCATCGCCGGAATTCAAGGACAGGTCGCGCAGCAGGCTGCCCCCACCACTCTGCACGCTGCCATCGGCCAAGCCCACGTTTCCAGTGGCACGATGAATGCCGTTGGTGAAGGCAACGGAAGGGTCTTTGCCGTCGATAGAATTCGCCGAAATACCGGTGGTGAAACAGATTTTGGCACGTGAGGTTTTAATGTTTCGGTCACCGCTCAGAAGCGTTTCTGGACGATTATAAGTAGCATCCAACCCAACGATAAAACTAACCGCGTTATTCTTGTAGTTGTTGCCCAACAAACCGCCCCCCGGGGCCGGCGTGTTTACGTCCGAAAAGTTGCCGGCCGCCCGGTTCAATTTGGCCTTGTCCGAAGGGCAAATCAGAACGGCTGGAGTGACCAGTTCGTTAGAAACGGCGGCAAAATGGACGTAGGCATTCAGACTAGCGGGATTCATATTATCCCTATTTCCAGTCCCACCATCAGCCCTGAGCACGAGCCACGGCCATTTGCTGTCGAAGTCGTTGGCCCAAGTAATGTAGGCCAGTCCGACCTGCTTGAGGTTGCTCAGGCACTTGGTGCGGTTGGCCCGTTCCTTGGCCTTGGCCAGCGCGGGCAGGAGCAGCGCCGCCAGAATCGCGATGATGGCGATGACGACGAGCAGTTCAATCAGCGTGAAGGCACGCATCCGTTTTTTATGTTCAGTCATAAGAAATGTGTTGGGTTTGTGCGCGGAATATGGAGGCCGAAGGCCAAGGTTGTCAATCGTAGCGAAGAGAAAAAACCTGCAATTCGATAATTTTATTCGGGAATATTTTGCGCGGTCTTCAGAATGAGCAATCGAAATAAAAAAGGCACCCTTGCGGGTGCCTTTTGTTTGAGATTAAGAAGGTTGGTTAGGGATAGATGGTCCGAACGCGGTTGCCGGCATCGACGGCGTTGTCGATCTGCTTCTGCAAGCCCTTGGCCGTCACTTGCTGCACGCTGCCGTCACCCAGGGTGATGTTTCCGGACTGAACATGAATGTCCGTTGCCCATATGGCCAAATACCCTTGGGCACTAGTGTCCATGTTGCCAGTGGTGGCTCCCATCAGGCCGCAGTTGCGGTCGCCGGCGAGGATGGTTTGCGGCTTGCCTTCGTCCGCGTCCACGCCCGCAAAATAGCTCAGGTTCCTTTCGGGAGTGGTGCCGGTGCCAAAACTAGTGGTCGCATTGTTGTTATTGAAGTCAGTCCGCTTGGAGCGATCAGTGTCGCTGTTGCAGGCCAGCACCTTGGGTGTAACAAGTTCGTTCGACAGCGAACGGTAGATATCAACGGCCGTGCCGAAATTGTTAGCCGCGCCCGTGGAAGTTCCACCTTCCGCAATCGTGGTGTTAAACGGGAACTTGTCGCTGTGGTCGTTGGAAAACAAGCGGTAGCCCAGGCCGACCTGCTTGAGGTTGCTGGTGCAACTGATGCGCTGGGCGCGCGCCTTGGCGCGGGCGAGCGCCGGCAGGAGCAAGCTGGCGAGAATGGCGATGATGGCGATGACGACGAGCAGCTCGATGAGCGTGAATGCCGACTTGGTCTTACGGATATGTGTCATAATTTTTTATTTGGTTTTCGGGACAGCCCGCGCACTTTATGTTTTTCACTGTTGGTGTCAACAGCTTTCAACCTTCTTAGCACTGCCAGTGCCACCTTGATTTTACAGGGGAATTCTCCTGTTTCGCCCTGGCTCAATCGCCAGAAAAGTGTGAGCCTCACGCATCATGTGTGGGTCTCACGCGAAGAGAAAAGCATGAGTCGCGCGAAGAGGCGAAGGGCGCGAAGAAATTTGCGAAATCTGTTTC
>JAYVWQ010000246.1:0-4675 GCA_043785945.1 Akkermansia sp. | reverse complement strand
TGAATGAAACCGATGCGTTGGCCCTAAACCTTGCAGCCGTCATTCATGCTGGTGGCACCTCCGCTGCTAAGTGAAACGGACGAACATGAGTTTCGAGTCCAAAACCGCCGTGCCGCTGGTCCCGACGTCCGCGCCTTTCAACGCGGAGCAGCGCGCGTGGCTCAACGGCTATTTTGCCGGGCTGCTGTCCTTTGCGACCACGGCCACGGAATCCAGCGGCGTGCTGGCCGAGCCGATGGCGGCAAAAAAGTCTCTGCTCGTTTTGTTCGGCAGCCAGAGCGGCACGACCGAAGGCCTGGCCAAGAAGCTGGGCAAGGAAGCAGGCGCGCGCGGCTTCGAGGCCAAGGTGCTGGAGGCCAATGCCTGCAAGCTGGAGGAACTGGCGCAGGTGGATCGTCTGCTCTTGCTGACCAGCACTTGGGGTGAGGGCGACGCGCCGGACAACGCGATGCAGTTTTGGAACGCGCTTAGTGCCGCCGAAGCGCCGCAACTCCCGCAGCTCTCTTATTCGGTGCTCGCGCTGGGCGACAAAAATTATTCCGAGTTCTGCGGCGCGGGAAAAAAGATGGACGACCGTCTGGCCGAGCTGGGCGCGAAGCGGGTTCATCCGCGCACGGATTGTGATCTGGATTACGAGGCGGAGGCCAAGGCGTGGGTGGAGGCGGCGCTGGCGAAGCTGGGGGAAGTAATCAGTGCATCAGTAAACAGTAATCAGGCGCAAACCATCGCTGCTCCGACCACTGACTCACTGATTACTGATTCACCGATCACTCACCCCTACTCCCGCACCAACCCCTTCCCCGCGCGCCTCGTCGCCAACCACCTGCTCACCGGCGCGGACTCGGCCAAGGAAACGCGGCACTTCGCCATTTCGTTGGAAGGCTCCGGCCTGAGCTACGAAGTCGGTGATGCGCTGGGCGTGATTCCGACCAACTGTCCCGCACTGGTCAGCGATGTGCTGGCGGCGCTCGGTTGTGACGGCGAGGAAGCGGTGAAGACGCCCGATGGTTCCGAAACTTCCTTCCGCACGGCGCTCCTGCGGCACTATCACATCACGCAGGCGTCCTCGGCATTCGTCGAGGCGGTGGCGGAACGCGCGCAGAGCGCGGAACTGAAAACTTTTCTCGCGCCCGGGAATAAGGCTGCTCTGGAGAAGCACCTTCACGGGCGCGAGGTCCTTGATTTGTTGATCGAACATCCGCTGGCGCGGTTCACTCCGCCGGAGTTTGTGGCGCTGCTGCGCAAGTTGAATCCGCGTCTCTATTCCATCGCCTCCAGCCTCAACGCGCATCCCGGCGAAGTGCATCTGTGCGTGGGCATCGTGCGCTACGAAACGCACGGGCGCGGGCGCAAAGGCGTCTGCTCGACCTTCCTCGCCGACCGTCTGGAGGATGCCACGCCGCTGCCCGTGTTCATCCAAACTGCGCACGGCTTTCGTCTGCCGGCCAACGGCGACACGCCCATCATCATGGTCGGGCCGGGCACGGGCATCGCCCCGTTCCGCGCCTTCCTTGAAGAGCGGCGCGTGTCGGGCGCGCGCGGCGGCAACTGGCTTTTCTTTGGCGACCAGAAACGCGCCAGCGATTTTCTCTATCGCGAGGAGTTGGAGACCCTGTTCCAGGACGGTTCACTGACGCGGCTCGACCTGGCCTTCTCGCGCGATCAGCAGGAAAAAATTTACGTGCAGAGCCGGATGCAGGAACACGCGCAGGAACTGTGGTCCTGGCTGGAAAAGGGCGCGCACTTTTACGTCTGCGGCGACGCCAAGCGCATGGCCAAGGACGTGGATGCCGCGTTGCACGAGCTGATTCAAAAGGCGGGCGGGCGCGCACCCGAAGAAGCCGCCGCCTACGTCGCCGCGCTCAAGTCGGCCAAACGCTATCAACGCGATGTCTATTGAACGGTACGAACACATTCCCTGACGTGAAAGATTTCTCCAAAACCACATTCAGCCTCCGCGCGAGCCTCCCTCTCCCCTCAACGGGGAGAGGGGGAAAGTCATGCTGCGTCTCTCCAAGTCTGAACCGTTTTGCTATTTAATGATCGCCGATCCTTCAGCCTTAGAAAAAACCCGCGCGATGAGCAAACCTGCTCCCTTTGATTCCATCCAGGGTGAGAAGCTCACGCACGAGCAGAGCGCGTATCTGGACGGATTTTTCTCCGGCCTGCGCGAGCGTGGACTGACCTTTGCCCACGTTGCGCCCAACCCGGTCACGCAGGCGGTGGCGGACACGGCGGACCTGATCTTCGAGGAGCGCGTGAAGCGGGAGTTGCATCCGCTGGATTCTTATCCGCTCCTGCTCGAACACGCGGCCACCAACCGTGCGCCGGACAAGGAAAACATCTACCGCTTCAAGTGGCACGGGCTGTTTTTTCTCACGCCGGCCAGCGAGAAGTTCATGTGCCGGCTGAAGATTCCCGGCGGCGTCCTCAAGACTTTTCAATTGCGCGAGGCGGCGAAGGTTTCTCAGGAACTGACCAGCGGCTACGTGCAGATCACCACGCGGGCGAACTTGCAGTTGCGCCTCATCGAGCCAAAGGACACGCCGGAATTTTTGCGCCGCATCCAGTCGGTGGGTCTGAGCAGCAAGGGGGCGGGCGCGGACAACATCCGCAACATCACGGCCAATCCCACGGCCGGCATTGACCCGCATGAACTGATCGACACTCTGCCGCTTTGCCAGGAACTGGCGCAGATCATCATCCATGACCGCGCGCTGCATGACCTGCCGCGCAAGTTCAACATCGCCTTCGATGGCGGTGGACTCATCGGCACGGTGGAGGACACCAACGACATCGGTCTCAAGGCGGTGCGCATCGGCGAGGGCGTGGCCGGGGTGGAGCCGGGCGTTTATTTCCGCGTGGGCTTGGGCGGCGCGACAGGACACAAGACTTTCACCAGTGACGCGGGCGTGCTGGTCAAGCCCGAGGACGCAGTCAAGGTCACGCTGGCGGCGACTCGCGTTTATGTCGCGCATGGCAATCGCGGGGACCGCAAGAAGGCGCGGCTCAAGCATCTGCTGGAGAAGTGGACGCTGGAGCAATACGTCGTGGAAATGGAGAAGCTGCTCGGGTTCAAATTGCTGCGCGCACCCGAACAGGAGTCAGAGGTCGGAGACCAGAAGTCAGAGATTCCCCACTCTCACGTCGGGGTGTTCGCGCAGAAGCAGAAGGGGTTGAACTACATCGGCGTGGCCATCCCGGTCGGGAACATCACGCCCAAGCAGATGATCCGCCTCGCGGAAATCGCGGACCTCTACGGCTCCGGCGAAGTGCGGCTCACCGTCTGGCAGAACTTAATCATCCCGAACATCCCCGACGCCTACGTCGAGACGGTGAAGAAGGCGGTGGTGAAGGCGGGCTTTGACTGGAAGCAATCCCACCTGCGCAGCGGCCTGATGGCTTGCACGGGAAATTCGTATTGCAAGTTCGCGGCTACGAACACCAAGGCGCACGCGCTGGAACTGGCGCATTATCTGGAGAAGAAAATTGAACTCGACCAGCCGCTCAACATCCACCTGACCGGCTGCCCGAATTCCTGCGCGCAGCATTACATGGGCGACATCGGGCTGCTGGGCACGAAGGTGAAGGTTTCCGGCGAAACGCTCGAAGGCTACCACGTCTTTGTCGGCGGCGGCTTTGGTGACAACCAGGCGGTGGGGCGGCAGGTCTTCACCGGCGTCTCGGTCGAGCAGCTCAAGCCGACGCTGGAGAAGATGCTGTCTGCGTATTTGAAAAAGCGCCAGCCCGCCGAGACTTTCCAGGCCTTCACCCACCGTCACGACTTGAACACGCTGCAAGTGCTCTTCGGAGAAGAGTCGGTGGCCTGAGATCGCGCCCGGTCGGAGACCGGCGCTGCTTTCCCCTTTGCGCCCCGGCGTCTTTGCGCGAAGCTCCGCGCCCGTGAAGCGCGCGGTATTTCTGGATCGAGACGGCACCCTCATCGAGGACAAGGATTATCTCCATCGTCCCGAGGAGGTCGTGATCTATCCCGGCGTCGGCCCGGCGCTGCGGCGTTTGCAGGACGCGGGCTTCCTGCTCTTCATCGTCACGAACCAATCCGGCGTCGGGCGCGGCAAGTTCCCCATCGAGGATGTGCATCGCGTTCACGAACATCTCTGCCGCGAACTGGCCAAGGACGGCGTGCGCTTTGAGAAAATCTACATCGCGCCCGAAGCTCCCGACGTGCCGAGCCGCGGCCGCAAGCCCTCGCCGCAATTCCTCTTCGACGCCCGCGACGAGTTTGGTGTGAATCTCGCCGAGAGCTACATGGTGGGCGACAAGCTCATTGATTTAGAGTGCGGGTGGAATGCAGAGGTGAAGCGGAGTGTGCTGGTGCGGACGGGATACGGAACCGGTGTGGAAACGAAATCTGCCGAGTCCCTGCATCGGGCCACGGTGATCGATGATCTTCCGGCGGCGGCCGCTTTTATTTTGAGCCACAGATGAAACCCGGATTAAACGCAGATAAGCAGCGGACAATTTCCATGTTTCATCCGGGTTTCATCCGTGGCTAAATCGGCTGCGTGAAAATCATCGGCATCATCCCCGCCCGTTACGCCTCCACGCGCTTCCCGGCCAAGCCGCTGCATCTCATCGCGGGGAAGTCGCTCATCCAGCACGTCGTCGAGCAGTGCCAGAAGGCCAAATCGTTGAGTGAAGTGATCGTGGCGAC
>JAYVWQ010000245.1:0-4723 GCA_043785945.1 Akkermansia sp. | reverse complement strand
GCTGGTTATGTCTATCGGTTGCCGACCGAAGCCGAGTGGGAGTATGCGTGCCGGGCTGGCACGACCACGCCTTGCCATTATGGGAATGAGTTACGTTCGGGGATGGCGAACTTCATCGGTAATTACGAATACCTTGTTGGCGACCCATACCATTACAATCCCTCCGGGACGTTTGTTGGGCTGACGACGACGGTGGGCAGTTTTGCGCCGAATGCGTGGGGTCTTTCCGACATGCACGGCAATGTTTCGGAATGGTGCTCGGATTGGTGGTCGCCGAGTTTGCCGGGAGGGAATGTGCCCGACCCGCAAGGGCCTGCGACAGGCTCGCGCCGCGTTTTACGCGGCGGCAGTTGGTCCGAATTTGCGTGGAACTGCCGTTCGGCGTACCGCGACTACGGTGGCTACGCGGACTACCTTGACTACATCATCGGGTTCCGTGTTGTCCTTGCCCCAGGTCAGCCATGAGCAGAAAAAATCAGGGAGCGGAGCAGGCGAGGCAAAGCGAGGGACGAGCGAAGCCTGATTGCGGAGCGGGTGTGAGGATGGCCTGCGCTTGAAAATGGAAAAAGAAAAGCCCGCGCAGCGGTCGCGATTTATTTTGAAAACGGGTCCGTGTTCATGAACCTCCCATGCAACTGAAACTGTTTGTCCTGCCGATCAAAAACCTCGGCGCGGCCGAGACGGAGATGAACGCCTTCCTCCGTGGCCACCGCGTGCTCGCGGTGAAAAAGGAATTCGTGCCGGACGGGGAAAACTCTTTCTGGACTTTTTGCGTGGAGTATCTGGACGGCGCTCCACTGGGCGCGGTGCCGCCGGGTAGCCGGCCTCCGAAAGTGGATTACAAGGAGGTGCTCAAGCCGGAGGAATTCGAGGTCTTCAGCCGGCTGCGCGAGTGGCGCAAGACGGTGGCGGAGAAGGAGGGCGTTCCGGTGTACGTGGTCTTGAGCAACGAGCAACTCGCGCAGATGGTGCGAAAGCGGGTTTCGGCTTATCT
The DNA here is from genome assembly GCA_043785945.1 of Akkermansia sp. Lineage (GTDB taxonomy): Bacteria > Verrucomicrobiota > Verrucomicrobiia > Limisphaerales > SIBH01 > JANNGC01. The sequence continues at coordinate 3,729 of JAYVWQ010000245.1, read as the reverse complement.
GGCCCGTCCGCGAATCCCAACGGGATTCTATCACTCAGCCCGGCGTTGCGAGGGACGAGCTACGCCGGGTGCCGTCGCCACCGCCCTGCAACCCTGAAAGGGTTGAATCATTCTGACCGTTGCCACATCCTCGTCCCATGTCTCAATCCCTCGCCAAGATTCTCCTGCACGTTGTGTTCTCCACCAAGGAGCGCCGGCCCCTCCTGCGCGACCGTGGGTTCCGTGAGGAGATGCACCACTACCTCGGTGGCATCCTCAACGGACTGGATTGCCCGCCCGTCATCGTGGGCGGGGTGGAGGATCATGTGCATCTCCTATGCGTCCTGTCGCGCACCTGCGCGCCGGCGGACATGGTGAAGGAAGTGAAGCGCAGTTCCTCGCTCTGGATCAAAACGCGCGCGCCGGAGTTCGCCGATTTTGCGTGGCAAAGCGGCTACGGCGTTTTCTCCATCGGCTATTCCCAAATCGAGGAAGTGCGCCGTTACATCGCGAGCCAGGAGGAACACCACCGCAAGCTGACGTTTCAGGACGAGTTCCGCCGGTTGTTGCAACGCTACGAACTGACCTTCGACGAGGCGTATGTGTGGGACTGATGCAACCCTTTCAGGGTTGCGCCCATTTCGCGGATCCGACCCAGGGTAGCCTCGCCGACTCGGCAACCGCTGGGCTGAGAGATAGAATCCCGTTGGGATTCGGAACTGGCGGATGCACGTCGAGAACAGATTTGGGGTGGCGGCCAAAAGGCTCGAACCGCGTGATCCGCGGCGGCAGTTGGAACAACAACGCGAGGAACTGCCGGTCGGCGAACCGCAACAACAACAACCCGGACAATCGGAACAACAACATCGGTTTCCGCGTTGTCCTCGCCCCAGCTCAACCTGAGTGTTGGACGACGCTCCGGCTGACCCGGCGGCCATCCCGTCCGCGAGGCGTGGTGTTTCGCGGCAAAGAGCAGTGAACGAAGGCCCGGTGCGAGTAGCGGGGCGGAAGCGCCGCGAAAGCTCCGGGCCTTTTCTCGCCGCGCCGCTTGGAGCAGGCCGGCACCGGTCCGTTTGATTCCCGGACTGGCTTTGGCCGGACCTCGCTGCTATGAGCCGAGGCGGTTTCGGTTCAGGCGCAGTGGCCCACCACTTCACTCAAGGCCGCGCGTTTTGATCCAGCGCTGCCTTCACCCGCCCTTTCAACCCCACTTCATCCCCCGATCCTCGGGCACGATGCGGCGCAGGCAGTAGATGTCGGTCTTGGCCAGCTCGGCGCGGTGCTTCTCCAAATCGCGCCACGGATCCCACTGCGCGCTGATGAGCTTGCCGGTGATGCCGTCGCTCGCCGCCGAGGCCAGGTAAACGCAGAGGCTCGCGCCGAGGGCGAGCGGGGTCGCACCGTCCTCGGCCCACTTTTGATTCTTGGCGAAAAAGGCCGCGCCCACTTTCTCCGGGCCGGCGGCCAGCACCTGTTCCACGAGCCGCGTCTTCATCGCGCCGGGGGCCACGGCGTTCACGTCCACTTTGAATTCGCGCAGCTCCTCGGCCAGCGTTTCCATGAGGCGCACGGCGGCGGCTTTGGAGGCGGCATAGCAACTGATGTTGGGCAAGGGATTGGTCGCGCCGCCGCCGGAGAGCACGATGATTTTGCCGCCGCCGGCCCGCTTGAAGTGCGGGATGAGCGCGCGCGCGGGCAGGAGCAGTCCGAACAAATTGATCTCCAGAGCCTGCCGCCATTCGTCGAGGTCCACCGTCTCGGTCGGCCCCATCGGGCCATAGACGCCGGCGTTGGCTACGAGCACCTCGACGGTGCCGAATTCCGCCAGCGCATACTCCACCACGTCGTTAACCTGCGTCTCGTCGGAGACATCGCAAACGTGGGCGAGAACTTTTTGCGCCGGGGCGAGCTGCGCCAGTTCGCGGCGGGCGGCAGCCAACTCGGGCTTGCTGCGGGCGCAGAGCAGGACGTTCGCGCCCGCGCGGACGAAGTGTTCGGCGATGACTTTGCCCAGCCCCTGGCTGGCTCCAGTGATGATGGCGCTGCGTCCTTGGAGATTCATTTCAAGCATGGGCGGAAAACATGGGGCGGAAATTAGCCGGGCCGGCCGATGGGTCAAACTCCGATTTATTGGAGCGAGCGCACCGGAACGCCTGCTCCTCGCGATAAGGTGCGGACTTGAGTGGTGGGGCGCGTCGCTCCGCGCGCGCCGCAGATCGGAAAAACGCATCCTGACGACCAAAAACTCAACCGGCACGAGCCGCCCACCCCTCCCTGGCATCATCACGCCTCACCCCGGCGCGCGCGGAGCGACGCGCCCCACCGGGTCACGGACGGCCTCGGCCCAAATTCCCAAATTGCCGCTTGTCATCGGCACTTTCGCTGATACCTTCGCCCCTCTTTTATGAAAGCTGACATTCATTCCAACTATCGCGAAGCGGAAATCCGCTGCGCCTGCGGCAACGTGATCAAGACCCGTTCCATCCGCCCCGTCACCATCATCGGCATCTGCAACGCGTGCCATCCGTTCTACACGGGCACCCAGAAGTTCATTGATACGGCCGGCCGCGTGGACAAGTTCCAGCAGCGCATGGTCAAGACGCAGGCCGCCCAGGCCGCCCACGCCGAAGTCGCCAGCAAGAAGAAAAAGAAGTAGCCCGACACTTTCGCATCCGCCCGCCGTGCGTTCGCGCATCGCGGGCGGATTCTTTTTTGAAGGTTGCAAGTGACAGGTCGATTCCGCGCCGCTGCAACCTGCCACTTTCAACCTTCAATTTTTAACCCATTCATGGATCTCAAGCCGCACATCGAAAAATTCCGCCAGCGCATGGGCGAAGTGGAGAGACTGTTGAGCGACCCTAACACTTTTGCCAACAACCAGAAGTTTCAGGAGCTGTCGCGCGAATATGCCCGGCTCAAGACCCTCGTTGCCTCCAGCGAAGCTTATCTGCGCGTGGAGCGGGATTTGACCGACAACCGCGCACTGCTCGACACCGAGTCGGAGAATTCCGAACTGGCGCAAATGGCCCGCGAGGAAATCACCCGCCTCGAACCCGAGGAGAAACGCCTCGCCCTCGAAGTGCAGGCCGGCGTGCTGCCGCCCGACCCCACTGACTCGCGCAACACCATCGTGGAAATCCGCGCCGGCGCGGGCGGCTCCGAGTCCGCGCTCTTCTCCGCCGACCTGTATCGCATGTACACCCGCTACGCCGAGGAGCAGGGCTGGAAGGTCGAGACCATGGATTCCAACTCGTCCGACTTGGGCGGCTTCAAGGAAATCATTTTCCACATCACGGGCAACGATGTGTACAAGCGCCTCAAGTACGAGAGCGGCGTCCACCGCGTGCAGCGCGTGCCCGCGACCGAGGCGCAAGGGCGCATCCATACCAGCACCGCCACCGTGGCCGTGCTGCCGGAGGCCGAGGAGGTGGACATCGAGATCAAGCCCGACGAACTTGAGATCAACACCTGCCGCGCCTCGGGCAAGGGCGGCCAGGGCGTGAACACCACTGACTCCGCCGTGCAAATCATCCACAAGCCCACCGGCCTCATCGTGCGCTGCGCCGACCAGCGTTCGCAGCAGAAGAACCGCGTGCAGGCCATGACCGTGCTGCGCTCGCGCCTGCTCGAACGCAAGATCGCCGATGAGAACGCCAAGTATGCCGCCCACCGCAAGGACCAGGTCGGCACCGGCGACCGCAGCGAAAAGATTCGCACCTACAATTTCCCGCAGAACCGCGTGACCGATCA
>JAYVWQ010000244.1:0-10205 GCA_043785945.1 Akkermansia sp. | reverse complement strand
CGCTTCTTCTTCGCTGCCTTCGCCTCTTCGCGGGACTTAGTTTGAATTCCAGCAGCTACAGCAGATTCAACGCATCAATCATCTGCCGCAGCCGCCCGTAGTGCCGGCGGTCGAAGTCAAAGGCGATGCGCGGCAGGTCCAGGAACTGGTTGTCCTCGCGCTCCTCAGGATACGCCTCCACGGCGCGAATCTTTTCCCCCACCATGATGTCCGCAAAATCCTCGTTCAACGCCTGCAAGGCCGACTCAGACGGGATGTGCTTGAGCCGGATGACCAGCTTGTCGTGGACGAAGCGCATCGAGTGGTAGTTGCGATAGAAGCGCGTGATGACCCGCACCGCGTGGTCCACGTCGTCGGTGCATTCGTAGAGGCGCAGGTCATCGGAGGAGATGAGTTTGTTGCGCAGCAGATGCTCACGAATCGTGCGGTCCCAAGTGCTCCAGTACTCCGCGCCCGGCGGATCAAGCATGATGAGCGGCATGAGCCGGCTCTTGCCCGTCTGCATCAGGGTCAGCGCCTCGAAGCCCTCGTCGAGCGTGCCGAAGCCGCCGGCGAACAGCACGATGGCGTCCGAGTTGCGCATGAAGGTGAGCTTGCGGGTGAAGAAGTATTTGAAGGTGATGAGCTTCTTGTCCTTCGAAATGACGGGGTTGGCTGACTGTTCCCAAGGCAGACGGATGTTCGCTCCAAAGCTGTTTTCCAATCCCGCGCCTTCGTGGCCGGCCTGCATGATGCCCGGCCCTGCGCCCGTAATGACCATCCAGCCGTGGGCCGCGATCTTCTGCGCAAACTCCACGGCCTGCTGATACTCGGCCTTGGTCGGCAGGGTGCGGGCGGAGCCAAACATCGTCACCTTGCGCTTCTCCGCGTAGGGGCTGAACAGTTTGTAGGCGAGGCGCAATTCGCGAATCGCCGTCGCGACCACGCGCGCGTCGCCGCGATCCGGCACGTCGCTCAACATCTTCAGCGCGTTCTCGATGATCTCCGTGATCAGGTCGGGGTTTTCCCCGCCGCCGCGAAACTTGATCAGTTCCTGAATGCGCCGCCGGATTTCCGCCTCGGCGGCCGTCCGTTCCACTGCTGGTTCCATGTGGGGCGAACACTAAGGCCCGCACCGGCGCGCTGGCAAACACACAAGCTCACACCTTGATTCACCTTCAACGCATGGATACTGTGCGCGCTCTTTAAGAAGAAGCAGATGGACTACAAAAACACCTTGAACCTGCCGCGCACGGACTTCGCCATGAAGGCTGATCTGGTGACGCGCGAACCGCAACGCCTGGCCAAGTGGGAGCAGGGCAATCTCTACGCGCGCATCCAAGCAGCCCGCGTCGGCGCGGAGAAATTTATTCTGCATGACGGCCCACCCTTCGCGAACGGCGATGTCCACATCGGCACCGCGCTGAACAAGATCCTCAAGGATATCGTGGTGAAGTACAAAACGCTGCGCGGCTTCAGCGCGCCGTATGTGCCAGGCTGGGACTGCCACGGTCTGCCCATCGAGTTCAAAGTCTCGCAGGAGTTGCGCAAGGCCGGGGACACCAGCGCCGATGCTGCGACCATCCGCAAGGCCTGCGACGCCTACGCGCGCAAATACATCGATCTCCAGCGCACCCAGTTCAAACGCCTCGGCGTGCTCGGTGATTGGGAGAATCCCTACCTCACGCTGAACAAGGAATACGAGGCGGACGAACTGCGCCTCTTCGCGGACATCGTGGAGAAGGGCTTTGTCTATCGCGGTAAGAAGCCGGTCTATTGGAGCATTCCGTGCCGCACTGCGCTGGCCGAGGCCGAGGTGGAATACCACGATCACACCAGCACGAGCTGCTACGTGAAGTTCCCCGTCGTGGGCGAGCCGAACACCTTCATTGTCATCTGGACGACCACGCCCTGGACGCTGCCCGCGAACCTCGCCGTGGCCTACAACTCCACCTTCAGCTATTCGCAGGTGCTGGTGAATGGCGAGAGCTACATCGTCTCCACCATGCTGCTGCCGGGCCTCGCCGAGAAGTGCCAGTGGGAGGGCTATCAGATCGTCCGCTCGCTCGCGGGCGAACAACTCGCCGCGCTGGAGTATCAACACCCCTTCTGCAACCGCACCGGCAAGCTTCACGCGGGCGACTCGTTCGTGGAGAACACCACCGGCACCGGCTTCGTCCACATCGCGCCCGGTCATGGTCTGGAGGATTACAACCTCGGTCGCCAAGTCGGCTTGCCGATCTATTCGCCTGTCGATGACGACGGAAAACTCGCAACGAACACCGACCTGCCGCTCGATCAACAGATCGGCGCGGACCTCATCGGCAAAGCCATTCTCGAAAAGGGCGACGGCAAGAGCGAGGCGAACGAAGCAGTCTTAAACATCCTGCGCGCGGGCAACCACCTCGTCCACGCCGAGGCTTACAAACACAGCTATCCCTTCTGCTGGCGCAGCAAAACGCCGGTCATCTTCCGGGCGATGGATCAGTGGTTCATCAAAATCGACCACGTAGCAGCCGACGTAAGGAGGCTCACTTCAAAATCCGAAATCGATCAGAGCCTCGTGACCTCGGCTGCTACGGAGCAAACATTCCGTCAGCAGGCCATCGCTGAGATCGACCGCGTGAACTGGATTCCCGACTGGGGCGTGAACCGCATCAAGAGTGCCGTGCAAACGCGCCCCGACTGGTGCATCTCGCGCCAGCGCACTTGGGGTGTGCCCATTCCCGCGTTCTACGACGCGCAGGGCGAACCAATCCTCAACGCTGACATCGTCCGCAACGTGGCCGCGCTCATCGAACAGCACGGCTCCAACGTGTGGTTCGAGAAATCGGCCGCCGAACTCTGGGCACTGGTGAAGCCGAAGAACTGGACCGGTGCCGACGCCACCACCAAGTCCGCCGACACGCTCGACGTGTGGATCGACTCCGGCAGTTCCTCGCGCGCCGTGCTCATGCGCCGCGCCGAGTTGCAACGTGCCCCCGGCGTCCCGTCGGGTTCCCCGTCCCATGAGGAGGCCGGCAAGATACCGGCGGCACGCTGGCAGGCTGACTTGTATCTCGAAGGTTCCGATCAGCATCGCGGCTGGTTTCAGTCCTCGCTGTTGCTCTCGCTGGCGGGCAACGGTGTGGCCCCTTACAAAACCGTGCTCACCCACGGCTTCATGGTGGATGAGGACCGCGAGAAAATTTCCAAGAGCAAGCAAGGCACGGGCGCTTACCTCAAGCCGCAGACCGCCGAGCAATACATCAAGGACTACGGCGTGGACGTGATCCGCCTCTGGGTCGCCTCGCAGGATTACCGCAACGACATCGTGGTCAGCGAAGAGCGGTTGAAGAAAGTTTCCGAAACCTATCGCGGCATCCGCAACGCCCTGCGCTACCAGCTCTCGAACCTGTACGACTTCCACCCCTCACATCACGCCGTCGCCGACAAAGACCTGACCGGTCTCGACCGCTGGATTCTGAACGAGTTCGCCCAGCTCGAACGCGACGTGCTCGCGGCCTACGACAAATACGAGTTCCACGTCGTCTATCAGCGCGTGAGCCAGTTCGTGGCCGTGGAGCTGTCATCCATCTATCACGACCTCGTGAAGGACCGGCTCTACACCGACGCGGCGAACTCCAAGCGCCGTCGTTCCACGCAGACCGCGCTCTGTCATCTCGTCACCGGACTCTCGCGCCTGCTCGCACCGATCATCGTCTTCACGGCGGATGAAGCGTGGGAGTTCGTGCCCGGCATGGGCGACTCGGTGCATGTGGAGGAGTTCGTGGCGTCACGTATCAGCCTGACTGTTGAAGAAGAACAAACATGGCAAACGCTGCTCGCGTTTCGAGAATCGGTACTGCCGCGACTGGAAGAACTCCGTCGCACAAAGGTGATTGGGAAGTCGCTAGACGCAAAGATCGTCTGGCACTGCCAAGCTGAGTTGCAGGATTGGGCCAAGAAGACCGGCTCGACTGATGCAATCCGTGAATTGCTCAATGTCTCTCAATTGGTAATGGCTTCGGCAAAACCAGCGGACGCGCTTTTCCCGATACGTATGATTCTCCGGGAGGACGGGTCTCCAGAAATGGCCACTATCGATTCTGGTAAAGCCTTGGGAATTGGCGTCGTTGTTACTCAAGCTGATGGCACGAAATGCGAACGCTGTTGGCACTTTGAAACTGATGTCGGGCAACACGCGGAGCATCCGACGGTTTGCGGTCGCTGCGTCGAAGCGGTAGTGCAACTGAATGCGTGATGCCATGCGAAATTGGCGAAAGCATATCTATCTACCGCATCAGCCGCGTCATTTGGTGGTTTCTGTTTCCTTATCACGGCTGGAGAGAAACTTGTTGGCGAAGCTCTCGGCCATCGCTTCGACAGAATCCATGATTGCCTTTTCAGCCACGTTCTTGCCGGCGTAACCGTATGAACCTTCCCGCCAAGTCGTCGCAAGAACTCGGCGCAAATCACCTTTCCTGTTGATCGCCACGTCCTCAACAAGGCTCATTGACGGCGTGTATGTGAGTCGAATTTCATCTTTGTCCCACAGCCCCTCAATCGCCACTTTAAGCCAAACAAGTGCCTTGTCATCCAATCGTATGCCGTGCTGCCTCAAAACTAGCTCGAATTTGTTTTTGACTCGGTCCTCTGACACCGCCTTCTTGGCTGCATCATTCATGAGCACAAGCACAGCAACAGACTCCACCTTGTAGAACACTTCGTCCGACGACTTGACGGGCTGCGCGTTAACATAGCGCGCTGAAAAATCAATCGCGACCTTCTGTGCCTCTGTGAGTTTCGCCGGAACTTCTACTTCTCTAATCACCTCCACTTCCTTGATGACCTCTTTTGGGACTTCTCGAATTTTTTCTACGGGCACTTCCTTAATCACCTGAACCGGCTTCTCAACCTCCCTGATTACTTCGGTAGGTTTGCGTTCCCGTTCTCTCAGCCAAAGCACTGCGAACACAACCGCCGCGATGGAAACGACTGCGAGAACCACCGTGAAGGGCCTCCGTGAACCGAAGTGGGATTGGCTCATAGCGTATGGTTCAGGTGCATAGTCTCGCTGTCGTGGTGATCGCCTCTTGCTCCATCGGAGCAGCGGGATACCCAATAGTGATGCACTCGAACAAATACTCCTGAAGGAACTGCTGGAATCCACCGAGCCTCTCGTACTGAAAAGTGTGGACTAGCTCGTGGAAAATTAGCCGATGTTCGTTCCAACAATCCGCCCGAATGAAAATGCCATACCTCAAGGTAAGTCCGGCCGTGCTCTCTGAGATGAGTTGCGTTGCATCAACGGCGGCACGAAGGGCGGGATGCTCCGGAACGGGAATGCGTGAAACTTTTAGCAATCTGACCCTCTCGGGATTAGCAACGCCAATCTTGACGGCATCGGCCGTCTGAACGGGTGAAAGAGCCACGCCGTCTCGAAGGATGATGCGCTCTTGCTCTTCTGCCCACGCGCAAGCGAGTGGAAGCAACATCTTGAACTGTTCTTGTGTCATCATGTTCGTGTGGCTAAGTCGCTCTAAACTTGCAGCTATCACGCGCGGTTCAAAGCTATTTCAAGCCGTAGCGTTTTTTGCCTTCGTCGCGCACGGGGCATCCGCTTTTACGCATCATCACACCCGCTCGATCTTATCCTCGCGGCGGCGGGCTGGCATGATGGCGCAGGCTTCCTTGCAGCCGAACACGCGACTGAGCAAATGACGGTTCCGACTGATCCAGCGGTAGCCAATCTCCGCGAGATAGATGACGCCGGGAATCCACAGAATCAGCGCGAAGGGAAACGCCAGCGGCATCCGCAGCCCGATGAAGCGCAGGCAGCGTGCGCCGCGATGAATCTTCCCGTCCCTGGTCAGGCAGTGAATGGCCTCCAATAAATCGTGGCGCGTGAGCTGGGGCGCGAGTTGCGCCGCGCGCGGATCGGCGATGGGCAGGAGCGAGACGGCGTGGAACCAGTCGAGCCAGGTGATGACGCGCATCTGGAAGGTGCAGAGCGAGCAGTCCCCGTCGTAAAGGACGATGTGCGTGGCGCGAGGCTCGTTCATGGCCGCACTATGCCGCATAGGGGCGCTGCTTCAATGCGCCATTTTTATGCGGTCCGCCCCGCCCAGTAACTGGACTGGAGCCACGTCCACACCGCGTCCCGATCGCGCTGCATCCGGTCGTCGGTTAGAAGGTAATCATCGCGCTGCCAGTTCATGTTTTGCTCGCGGTGTGATGGAGGTGCGGCGGATGAAAATCAAACCGTTTCACTTCGCGCGTGCGTGGGCGGCGGCGCTGGCTACAGTGACGGCGTGAACGCCAAGAATGATTTCCTCGAACTGCCCGGGCTGCATGTGACGGTGGATCAAGTGGTCCATCTGCCCGAGGTGGAGACGCCACCGGACAAGCCGCATTGCTTCGCCTACTACATCACCATTCATAACAAGAGCGAGGTCACCGTCACCATCAAGGGGCGCAAGTGGGTGGTGCGAAATGAGCGCGGAGAAATCATGGCTCTGGAGGGCGACGGGGTGGTGGGGCAGTTCCCCGAGATCGAGCCGGGCGGAAGTTTTTCCTACAACAGTTGCCACCTGAACGACACGCTTACGGCGGTGGCGGAGGGCAGCTACATCGGGCTGGATGAGAACGGGCGCAAGGTGCTGGTGCGCATCCCGCGCTTCGAGATGGTGGTGGAGTGAGAGAGACAACGAGCCGGGGCCGGTGAGGCGGGTGGGGCGCGTCGCTCCGCACGCGCCGGGGTGCGGCATGGTCGGATGCCCCAGGTAAAAAGCGACGATGCCGTCGATGTCTTATGAACACTTTCAATCTCCCTCCGATCCACGGCGCGCGCGGAGCGACGCTCCGCACCCATCGGTCTGGACCGTCAGCCATGACATTCCCCCCCAAGCGTCCCGCGCAACTTCCCCTTAACCCACGGGCAGGGTGATGCCCACGGTCGTGCCTTCGCCGGGTTTGGAGCGGATGGTCAGCTTGCCGCGATGGGTCTCGACGACGCGGCGCACGATGGCGAGTCCGAGGCCGGTGCCTTTTTGCTTGGTGGTGCTGAGGAGGGAACTGAGCACGCGATGCTGCACCTCCGGGGTCATGCCCGTGCCGCTGTCCTTGAACTCGATGTAGAGGTGGGTGGGCACGGGATGGCTGCGCGGAATGTGCAGGGCCTTGGTGATGATGTGCAAGGTGCCGCCGTCCGGCATGGACTCGACGGCGTTGAGCGTGAGGTTGAGGAAGGCCTGTTCAAGCTGCGTGGCGTCGCCGGAGAAGGCAGGCAGTTCGGCGGCGAGTTTCTGGTCGAGCCGCACTTGCTGGTGGCTCAACTTGTGGCGGACAAGGAGGGAGAGGTCCTCGATGAGCTGATTGAGATCGACGGAGGTAAGGTTGGGTTCCGCCGTGCGGGCGAAATCGAGAATCTGTTCTACGATCTTGTTCAGGTGGTCCATTTTCTCGCGCACGATCTCGGCGTCCTTGCCGCGCGGATCGCCGGGCGGATATTTGAGGTCGAGGGAGTGGAAGAGCATCTTCATCACCGTCAAAGGATTGCGGATTTCGTGCGCCACCTCGGCCGCGAGCAGTCCGAGCGCGGAAAGTTTCTCGGTCTGCCGCATCTCCTCCTCGACATGGACGATGCGTTCGTGAAGGCGCGCTTTCTCGATGGCGATGGCGGAGAGATTGGCCAGGGCGGTGAGGATGCTGACCTCTTCGTTGGAGAAGATGTAGCTCTCGCCGGTATAGACGTTGAGCACGCCGATGGCCTGGCCGCTGAACATGAGCGGCACGCTCAGGAGCGAAACCAGTCCCTCGCGCAGGGCCACCCCCACGTTCTGGTAACGGGAGGAGGTTTGCACATCGACGACTTGCAGGGGCTTCTTCCGGCGCATGACCACGCCGACCAGACTCTCGGCGGCGCTCAGGCGGGGCTTGTGGAGATAGTCGCCGCCCGCGCCATCGCTGGCCCGCAGGTCCAGCCACTGGCCGGTGTCGTCGAGCAGGAGCAGTGAACTCATCTTCGACTTCATGAGCACGCAGGCTTCGCGCGTGATGGCGCGCAGAGCGTCGTCGAGGTTCAGCGTGGAATTGATCGTCTGCCCGATGGTGACGAGCGACTCGAACATGCGGGCCTTGAAACTGATTTGCTGATAGAGCCAGGTGTTGTGAATGACCTTGGCCGCCTGGCGCGCGAGTTCCTGCAACAGTTCTTCGTCATCCGCCGTGAAAGCTTGCTCGCGGTCGGAATCCACGTTGATGACCCCGCGCACTTCACCGTTGACCTCGAAGGGCACGGCCAGCTCCGAGCGCACTTCCGGGCGCACGGGCACGTAGCGGCGGTCCGTCCGCACATCGCCCACAAGGGCGGAGCGCCCGTGCCGCGCCACCCAGCCGGTGATGCCTTGGTTGACGGAGAGTTGCAGGTCCAGCGCGCTGGCCGGCAGGCCGCGCGAAGCCTCGATGGTGAGGAGGTTGGAGGTTGGATTGAGCAGGGCCACGGAACCGCTGGTCGCGCGAGTCAGACGCACCGCTTCATCGACGATGCGGCGCAACGCCTCCTGCGCGTCGAGCGAGTCATGGAGGGTGTTGCTCACGTCGTAGAGCAGGCGGAGCCGCTCGTGGCGTTGCTTCAACTCGGCGAGTTCATCAGTCACGGGCGGGGATTAAACCAGAGGCGGCGCGCGGAGAACAGCGGAAGTGGTGGCAGCCCGTGCGTGGGCGCTGAAGTGACGGCATTTTTTAACGCGAAGACGCCAAGACGCCAAGACGCAAGGCGAGGGAAATGGAACTCAAATTATTCTTTGATGCGCGGTGTTGGTGATGTTGAAACGGAACTCAGAAAAGTCCTTTCCCCTTTGCGCCTCTGCGTCTTTGCGCCTTGGCGTTAAAACTCGGTCGTCCGGCTGATGCCCATCAACGCACCCGCCACATGAGCACCAGCCCGGTCGTGGCGAAGAGGACGTTGGGCGACCACGCCGCCAGCCACGGGGGAACGAACCCACCGCTGCCCAGCGCGAGCGTCAGGTCTTTCAAAATGAGAAAGGCGAAGCAGATAAAAATGCTCGAGGCCACGCCGACGAAGACATTGCGCCGGCCCGGCAGCGAGCCGAAAGGCACGGCGATGAGGACGACCACGAGGCAAATCCACGGCTCGGCCAGACGGTTCTGAAGCTTGGTATGAAGCCTTGCCGACTGCTCGGGATCGAGCGTGGGATGGAGGCGCAGGTAGTCCAGAATCTCCAGCGAGGAGAGCTGGGCTTTGCGCATGTTCTTCAGGCTGTCGATGGCCCCGATTTTGATTTCGCTCTTGATGATGCGCGGGGTCTCGGCGAGGCCGGGAAAGATCATCTGGTTGGTCTTGAGAATGTCCGCCACCGCCCCGGTGTCCGCCGCATACTCCATGCGCGTCACGTTGGTGAAGACCCAGCGCCGGCCCACCCAGCGGGCCTGCTCGGCGATGAACTGAACGCGGCGTCCGTCTTCCAGCCGCCAGTTGAACTGCGGGTTAATCATCACGTTGGCCTGCAAATGGTAGGCCCCGATGATCCAGGTGCGGTTGGCCACGGCATTGAGGAAGGTGACGTTGCGCTGCCAGATTTTCGCCACGGCCTTGGGCTGGTTGGCCGCGTGGCGCAAGAGCACGCGCTCGGCCGCATCCACGCTGTCGGGCACGACCTGCTCATTCACAAACAGGACGAACAGGCTGAAGAACACGCCCACCACAAAGTAAGGCAGGGCGATTCGCCCCAGCGGAATGGCCGCCGCCCGCATGGCCGTCAGCTCGTTGTGCCGCGCGTGATTGGTCAGCGCGTAAAGCAGCGCCAGCAGCAGCGACATGGGCAGGACGTAGCTGGTGACGAGAAACTCCGGCGTCTTGTAAAGGTAGTATTCGAGGATGTCGCCGCCCGTCATCTTGTTCTTCTGGAACTCGGAAATCTGGCTGAAGAGATCGAAGGCGATGAACGAGATCAAAAAGCCCACGAGACAGTAGGCGAGCGGCAGGAGCAACTCGCGGAGCAGGTAGCGGTCAAGCAGGCGCATCAGGAGGCGGACGGTAGCGACGCCGCGCGGTCAAGGCAAGCGGGCGGCGGGTGCGATTAGAAATGAGAGTCAAAAAGAGGCGCGAGGCGCGGGTCGGCCTCCCTCTCCCCTCAACGGGGAGAGGGCCGGGGTGAGGGGTGGGAAGAACCTGACGCGTTCCACCGAAAGAGAATCTTCTGGCGGCATCACCCCTCACCCTC
>JAYVWQ010000243.1:0-3885 GCA_043785945.1 Akkermansia sp. | reverse complement strand
CCCGGCGCGCGCGGAGCGACGCGCCCCACCCTCTCGTATCTGCAAAGGAAAAAGCCGGTCACTTGCGTGACCGGCTTGGTGAATTTCCGAAGGACTACTTCGCCGGAGCTGCCGGAGCCGCGTCTTTCTTCTTGTCGGCGGCCCAAGCGGCGCGCTCTTCCTTGTCGAGCTTGCCGTCGCCGTTCTTGTCGTACTTCTTGATCTCTTCGGCCGTGGGCTTCGCACGCTTCGGCTTCGCGTCATCGGCGGCCGGGAGGGTGAGCGTCGCAATGGTGGCGATCGCAATGGTGAGCAACGTGATTTTCTTCATACTAACTTTTTTGTTTGTTTTGAACCGTTTCCAGACGGCTCTTAACTGCTTCAACGCCTGAGGCTGGAACCTCATCCTGCACGATGGCATCTGGACTACCAGGCCAACGTCGGATTCGACGCCGAAAAATTTTTCACCAACTGAACCGGCTCCGCCTACCAGCACCTTCGTCGATTCCTGATGGCTTCATTGCAGGAGGTTGACGTGGGGTTCGACGGAGCGGTTACACGAAAATTCAGCGCCCCGTCCCCTGCCCCCAAGTCTGCAAAGCCGCCGCCACGACCCGTTCCACGGTAATGCCCCTCATGCAGCGGAAGTCAATCGGACACTCGCGCAGAAAGCAAGGCGCGCAGGCGGCGTCCCCAAGAATCAACTGGTGCGGCGTGCTGGAGGTGAACGCCGGCCCGGTCAACTCCGGGGCCGTGCTGCCGAACGGCACGACCACGGGCGTCCCCACCGCCGCCGCAACGTGCATGGGGCCGGTGTCGTTGGTGAGAACGAGCGCGGCGGCCCGCATTAGGGCGCAGAGTTCGCGCAGCGTGGTGTCACCGACGACGCTTGTGATCTTGCCGCTCCCAATTCGCTCTCCAATTGTTTTGGTCATTGTGCCGGCCAGTTCACGATCCGAACCGCCACCCGTCACGACCCAGTGGCACCCTGTCTTTTCGTGCAGGCGCACGGCCGCTTCGACGAATGATTCGGCGGGCCAGCGTTTGGCCGCGCCGTACTCAGCACCAGGATTGAGCACAAAAATTGTTTGCCCTGCGGCCAGCCCGAGGTGTGTCCGCATTGCCGTCACCTCCTCCGCGCTCACAGACAACAGCGGCGGCAACGGAGCCGTCTCGGCCCCGAGCGCACCGACCAGATGCAGGTAGTGGTGAATATGATGCGCGGAGGTGGGGAATGTTTCCCGCACGGCGCGCGCTTCGACACGGCGTTGAATCTCTGTGACCGTTCGCTTCCGCATCAGCACCACATCCGGGCGCGGAGGCAATGGCTCGGTGAGAAAAAAACTCCGCCACTTCCCGCGCACGCCGAGGCGGCGGGGAATTCGCGCCAGGAAAACTTCCACGGCCGAGCGCGGGGAATTGGGAAACACCACCGCCGCGTTGAACTGCTCCGCGCGCAGACGACGCCCCACGCTCCACGCACTCTCACCAGCCGCAAACGTCAGGACCGCATCCAGGCTCGGATGGCCGAGCCACAGATCGGCGAGTTTCTCGGGCGTGAGCAGCGTGATGTGCGCTTGAGGGCGGGCGGCGCGCAGTCGTTGAAGGGCGGGCGTGGTCATGACCGCGTCGCCCAGCCAGTTGACGCCGCGCACAAGAATTTTTTCCGTGCCCCGAGACATGTTCAGGAATCCGTCTCCCCGGCCTGCGCGGCTTCTCGTTCGCGAGCCTTGGCCTTCTTGGTAAATTTCCAGCGGTCATGCACCCAGAACCAGTTGGGCGGATCGCGCCGAATGGCCGCCTCCAGGCGCGCGTTCACCTCGGCCATGATGTCCTCGACCGGCCGCAGCGCGTCCTCGGCGCGCGTTGGGATGGAACTTTCAAACTCGATGCGCCAGCGGGCCGGGCCGGTGCGGTAACAAATTCCGGTGTGCAGCGGGATCCCGTATCGCTGCGCTAGGATGGCCGAGGCCGCGCTGGTCGAGCACTCGTGACCGAAGAACGGCGCGCGGACATCGCGCCGCCCGCCGCGCTGATCGCAGAGCAGGCCGAGCACCAGGTTGCCCTCTTTCAACGAGCGGCAGAGGAGTTTGGCCCCGCCACGCCGTTCGTAGAGTTGCAGTTCTGGCCGCGCCCGCAGTTTGTAGAGCAGCGCGTTGAGGCGGGGATGATTGAGCGCGCGATAGGTGGTGCCCAGGCGCAGGCCGGGAAAGTGAGTCGTGATGCGCGTGTACAACTCGAAGTTGCCGAAGTGCCCGATGGCGATGATCGCCCCCAGTCCTTTCACCGCATTGATTTCCTCCATGCCCACGACTTCAAAATGCGGGAGCAACTCGGCATCCGTCATCGTGGACGTCTTGATCGCGGAGCAATAGTTCTCGCCCAGCCGCCGGAAATTTTCGTGGGCCAGTTCTCGCACGTCGTCCGCGCTTTTTTCCGGGAAACAACGCCGCAGATTTTCCGTCGCCACCCGGCGATGTCGGCCATCGATCCAATAGGCGAGCGCGCCCACCCGGCGGCCAAGCCGGGCGACCAGGCGCAGCGGCAAAGCCTGCAACAGCTTCACCACCAACAACACCGGGTAGTAGATAAAAAAGTCCATCACCGGAAACATATCTGCCGCACGCACTCGTGGAAGTCTGTGGCCCCGCTCAGGATTTTAATCTCCACCCGCATGAAGAGCATGGGCAAATCGCGCCGGTCAATTTTCGGGAACCGCACCGCGTCCTTCTGCGTGGTCAGGATGACCTGCGCCTGGCGCTTCTTGCTGCGGTTGATCGCATTCAGCACCTCCTGTTGGGTGAAACGATGGTGATCCGCGTAGCGCTTGGCATAAACCAGTTCCGCGCCCAGCCGCACCAGGCTTTGCTCGAAGCTCTCGGGCTGCGCGATGCCGCTGAACGACGCGACTTTGCGCCCCTTCAGATATTCCAGTCCGTGCCGTTCCCCCGTGAACACGTCCTCGAAGTAGAGCGGGCTGTGGATGCACTCGATGATGGGCGCGGTCGGATTGTTCCGCGCGATGCGCGCGCGCAGGGCCGCCGTGTTGCCGTCGCTTTTGGTGATGAAGATGGTGCTGGCGCGGGCCAGATGCGACTCCGGCTCGCGCAACGTGCCGCGCGGCAGCAGGTGGCCCCCACCCCACGGAGCCTGGCAGTCCACGAGCACGATGTCGCGACGGCGCCCGGCCAGTTTCCAGTATTGGAATCCGTCGTCGAGCAGCAGCGTGTCGCAGCCAAATTTCTCGATGGCGTAGCGCCCGCTTTTCACGCGGTCCTTGTCCACGAGCACGATCACGTCCTTCAAATTGGAAGCGAGCATGTATGGCTCGTCGCCCGCCGACTCGGAATCGAGCAGCAGGGATTTGCCATCCGAGACCACTCGGGGCGGCGTGCGGTCGTCGCGGAAGAGCAACTTGTCAATCAACCGCTTGCTCAAGGGCGGCGGCTTGGAGCGATAACCACGGGAGAGAATGGCCACGACGCGCCCCTGCTCTTTTAGTTCGCGTGCGAATTTTTCCACCACCGGCGTCTTGCCCGTGCCGCCGACGGTGAGGTTGCCGATGGCGATAATCTGCACGCCGAGCGTCGCGTCGCGCAGGATGCGAAAGTCGTAGAGCACGCGGCGCAGACGCACGGCGGCGGCATAAACATGGGAGAGGAGATACAGGCAGCCGCGTGCGATGGCCGCGCGTTTTCCACGCCGCTGGCCACTGATGATTTCCAAGACGACGGTCTCGACCGTTTCCGTCCACAGGCGAATCTGCTCACGCATCGGAGTGCGGAGTCTGCCCACACCCTGATGCGAGGGCAAGTGAAGGAGAGGAAATGTCGGAACTCCATGAGAATGTCCCCATCGTAACTCGATAAGAATGTCCCCTTGCTGGCGCGGTTGCGGTAGCAACCG
>JAYVWQ010000242.1:0-17808 GCA_043785945.1 Akkermansia sp. | reverse complement strand
GAAGGTGAGCGCCACCACCGAGGTGAGCACCAGTATGACGATAAAAAATGTATGCATGATCCAAACGGCTGCGCGGTCTATGCCGCCCGCCCGCGTGGTTGTCGATTCTGAAACACGTTCACCACGGAAAACAGGCGAGATTCATTTTCCAAGATAATGGCCCTCGGCGGCGGTGCTGTGGTTCCCCCTCTCCCCTCAACGGGGTGAGGGGCCGGGGTGAGGGGTGGTTAGGCCCGAGGCACTTCTTTCCAAAACCACGCCGCGAGACCAATCACCCCTCACCCTCAATCCCTCTCCCCGTTGAGGGGAGAGGGAAGTCTGACCGCAGGCCCGCTCAATCGTAATAAAACGTGAAGCGCACTTCGCGCACGTCCGAGCCGACCATCTTGCGCATGTCGCTGGGCCATTTCGGGAAGGGTTTCGGATCGAGAATGGCTTTCTCGCAGAGCAACCCCAGCACGTCGCCCACTGTGTTTTCTTCCGTTACCAGTGCGGTGATTTCTCCGTTGTAGTGCAGCCGGAAGGTCACTGAGACCTTGCCGTGGCGGTCGAGCATGAACTTGTTGTTATCCAGCGCTTGATACCAGCACTGCTGTACGATGCTGATGAAAGTGCGGTCGTAGTCACCAAACGGCGATCCCTTGGCGTCGAACGCGATAGGGGATCGCTTGATTACACCGCCCTCCTGTTTGGATCGCTGGCCGGCCTGTTGGGCAACCCACTCTGGGATCTGGTTCAGCTTGGTCGGCTTTTTACGCGGTGCCTCCACTCGTTTCTCCGCCGCACCGTCGTCCGGCTTCAACTTGTTCGGATCAGACTTCGTCATCGCCAGATCGCCGATGGGCGGGGCGGGCTTGGGCTTGGCTTCCGGCTCACTCTGTTCCTTTTCTACGGGCTTCGGCTCCGGCGGCGGGGCGGGCTGCAAGGGCTGCGGCTTGGGCTTGGCCACGTCCTTGACGCGGAGCACGCGCGTCTGCGCGCCGTCGATTTTCGGCACGTTGAGTTCCTTGGGTGTCTCGTTGGCCGCGATGGAATTATGGGTGGAATAATTCTTCGTGTCCTTGGGCGGCTCGGTCGTGGCCCGCGCGGGATCGACCTCGACAAAAACCATCGGCACCTCGCGCAACACGGGCGGTTCGGTTTTCTTCGCGGCGGGCTGGAGTTCGGAGAATTTTTTCGGGAAGACGCGCGCCACCACCCGATGGATCAACGCGCTGAGGGCAGGTTCGACGCGCCAGCCCACGTACGCCACTCCGTGAAAGAGCAACGACACGACAAGTGCGGCGGCCAGACGTTTGCTGGCCGTGTCGAGGTGCCGGTCAAATCGCCGGCTGATGGAAAATGGCCCCGCCATTGGCGCGAAACGATGCCGCACGCCCGCGCATGGAGCAACTGTGAATGACGAAGGACGGCGCGATAGGAAGTGCGGTGTGTTGTCTCGAGCCGCCCTCTTTGGCCTTTCTTCCTCCGCGTCGCCACGAGTAACACGCGCCACGCTTGGCAATCGGTCATGCTGGCCGTAACTATCTGCGCGTTTCCAGTCGCGCAGAGAATAAGGCAGCGTTGCCCTGCGTCGAAGGCGGGCAACGAAATTGAATGTGTAAATCATTTGGCAGTTTTTTAGTCATAGTCTTGGCCGCGTCCCCTCTGCTCGCGCAGAACGGGGACAAGAAGGGCGAGGTCCAGGCCTCGCGCGTGCCGCTGGAAAAAATCCCGCCCGCCCCGCCGCTCTCGCCGGAGGAGGCACTGAAGAAATTCAAAATCGCGCCCGGCTACCAGATCAACACGGTGGTGCACGAGCCGGATGTGCAGTCGCCCATCGCGCTGCAATTCGATCCCGACGGCCGGATGTGGGTGCTGGAGATGCGGGCCTTCATGCCGAACCCGGCAGGGCAGGGCGAGGACCAACCGCTAGGGCGCATCTCCATTCTCGAGGACGCCGATGGCGACGGTGTGGCGGAGAAGGCGAAGGTTTTTCTCGATGGACTGGTCATGCCGCGCGCCTTTCTGCTCGTGCAGGGCGGGCTGCTCGTGGCCGAACCGCCGAAGCTTTGGTTCTATCCAATTCAAGACGACAAACCCGGCGCACGCGTGGTGGTGGACGAGGAATACGCCAAGGAGGCCGACCCGAAGCTCGGCCCCAAGGCCAACCCCGAGCACGCGGCCAACAGCCTGACGCTGGCGCTGGACAACTGGATTTACAGCATGGACCACACGCGCCGCTATCGTTTCGCCGACGGCCAGTGGCTCAAGGAGTCGATGCCCAAGCGCGCGCAGTACGGCATGTCGCAGGACAATTATGGACGCCTCTTCTACAACTCGAACAGCGATCAACTGCGCGGCGACCTGGTGCCCTCGCATTATCTGCTCAAGGCTTCGCCGAACACCAAGCTGCCCGGCTTGGGCGTGCAAATCGTGAAGGATCAATCGGTCTGGCCCATCCGCGTGAACCCCGGCGTGAATCGCGGCTACCAGACCGGGACGCTGCGCGAGGATGGCACGCTCTGGAAATTCACCGCCGCCTGCGGCACGAGCATTTATCGTGGCGACGCGCTGCCGGCGGACGCAGTGGGCAATGCCTTCCTCTGCGAGCCGTCGGCCCACGTGGTGCGCCGGAACATTCTCAGCGAAACGAACGGCCTCGTCTCGGCGCGCAATGCTTACGAGCAGTCGGAGTTCCTCGCCTCGACGGATGAAATTTTCCGGCCCGTCAACACTTACACCGGCCCGGACGGCTCGCTCTTCATCGTGGACATGCACCACGGCATCATTCAGCACCGCTTCTTCCTCACCAGCTACTTGCGGCAACAGGCCGAGTCGCGCGGACTGGACAAAGTTACTTCCTATGGACGCATTTACCGCGTTACCCATGAGTCGAAAAAGCCGGCGTCCAACCCGCAGTTCACGCGCGCGACTCCGGCGGAGTTGGTCGCGCAACTGGCGAATGCCAACGGCTGGCGGCGCGATACCGCGCAGCGTCTGCTCGTCGAACGCAACGACGTCGCCGTGGTTCCCGCGCTGCAACAGATGGCCGCGAGCCACCCCGATCATCTCGCGCGCCTGCACGCGCTCTGGACGCTGGAGGGGATGAAGAAGCTGGATGCGGCGGTTCTCATGCGTGCGCTCGGTGATGCTCACGCCAAGGTGCGCGCCGCCGCCGTGCGCCTGACCGAACCTGTCTTGCGCACGAGTAGTCCGGCAACGGCGGAGCTGCGCTCGAAGGTTTTGTCCCTCGCGCAGGACAGCGCGGCGGAGGTGCAGATTCAACTGGCGCTCACCCTCGGCGAGATCGCGCCCGATGCGACGAGCCAGGCCGCGCTGGTCGCGCTCACGCAAAGCCCGTTCACGCTTGCCAAGGACGCTGCTGCTTTCAGCATCATGGCGCGCGAGCCGGTGAAGGTTGCCACCAAACCGAAAGGCCCGGTGCTTTCGGCCGAGGAGCAGAAGCGCTTCGAGGTGGGCAAGGGACATTACGAAGCCTTCTGTCTGCCGTGCCATCAGCCGCACGGACTTGGCCAGGAGGGACTGGCCCCGCCGCTGGTGGGATCGGAGTGGACGGCTGGTTCCGAGCAACGGCTCGTGCGCATCGTGTTGAATGGTCTGCGCGGGCCGATTCAGGTGAAAGGCCAAGCCTTCGAGCTGGACATGCCGGCACTCGGCGTTTTGGAGGACGAGCAGATTGCCACCGTGCTGACCTACGTGCGCAATGAATGGGGCCACGCCTTCGCTCCCGTCAGTACCGAGACCGTGAAGAAAATCCGTGAAGACACGGCCAAGCGTGAGGATTCGTGGACGCAGGAAGACCTGTTGAAAATCAAATGAGGAAATTACTTGGGGGCGCGCTGGCCCTGCTGGTTCTAGCGCTACATGTTGCGGCGGCTGACGACGACCAACCCGAATTGTCGCGGCGCGAGAAGCGCGTCCTCGAAACGAGCGCCTGGCTGACCAACCAGTTCGCTCCGTGGCTGACCAACACTTTTCCCGATGTGAAGTCCAAGCCGTGGCCGGACTGGTTCAACAACCCGCCCGCCGGTTTTTCCCAGCACCGCTTTCCCGAGTGGATGACGAACACATTTCCCCAGATTGACTCCGAGGAATTCCCGCAATGGCTCAAGGAGGTGAATGAGGAGTGGCTCGGCAAAGGCATCCCCGACTGGTGGAAGGAAGCGCAGAAGCGGATTCCTGTGGTGCCTCCGTCGAAAAACCTGACGGCCATCACGCGCGGCCCCTACCTCCAGCTCGGCACCACCAACAGCATGGTCGTGCGCTGGCGCACGGAACGCCCGACCATCAGCGAGGTGGCCTATGGTTTCGCGCCGAACAAACTGAGCAGGCACATGAAAGCCGCCGGTACACTTACCGAACACATCGTGCTGTTCACCAATTTGCAGCCGGACACGAAATACTTTTACTCCATCGGCGCGCAGGACACGCCGCTCCTTGTCTCACTGACCAACAACATTGCCACGGTCAGCACGACCAACGGCCATCTTTATGTTGGTTCGCGTTCCACCAATCTTCTCATCGCATCGGTCACCAATGGCGCCTTGGTCTTCACCATGAAGCAAGGCCGTCTCTCCATCGCCTCGCCTGATGGCCGCTTCCAACGGGACACCGCCCACAGCACGCTGCTCGTCAGCACGTTGAGCAGCCTGGCTGCGCTCGTCATCAGCAACGGCAGCCTGATGCTCACCACGCCTGATCAGGTGTTGCCGAGGGATGAAGGACGCTGGGGCAGCCGGAGCAAACCGACGCGCCACTTCGCCGTGGGGACGACGAACACCACTTTCAGCGGCGGCGACTCGAACACTTTCTTCGTCACTCATCCGCTCATCGGCACGCCTAAGCCCACGCGGGTTTGGGTGGTGGGCGATCCGGGCACGCGCAAAAAAGCGGAGCGCGACGTGCGCGACGCCTATTACAAATGGACGGGCGACCGCGCCACGGACCTGTGGCTCATGCTCGGCGACAACGCCTACGGCAGCGGCAAGGACGACGAGTATCAGGGCGCCATTTTCCAGGTGTTCGACGCCATGCTGCGCAAGTCCGTGCTTTGGCCCTGCATTGGCAATCACGACGCGGGCAGCGCGAGTTCCACCACGCAGTCAGGCGTGTACTACGACATCTTCACCCTGCCCGCGCAGGCTCAGGCTGGCGGCGTCATGTCCGGCACCGAGGCGTATTACTCTTGGGACTACGCGAACATCCACTTCATCTGCCTCGATTCCAGCGACAGCGACTGGAGCGAGGACGGCCTGATGGTGCGCTGGCTCAAGGCCGATCTGGAGAAGAACCAGCAGGAGTGGCTCGTCGCCTTCTGCCATCATCCGCCCTACACCAAGGGCAGCCATGATTCAGACAAGGACAAGGACAGCGACGCGCGGATGCGCAAGATGCGCGAGGTCGTGCTGCCGCTGCTGGAAGAACACGGCCTCGACATGATGCTCGTGGGCCACAGTCACGCTTACGAAAGATCGTTCCTGCTCGACGGCGCGTACAGCCAGTCGTGGAACGTCAACGGCGCGGCCAACTTCAAAAGCAACAAGGACGGACGCCCGGACGGCAGCGGCATTTACACCAAGCCCAGCCGCGGACCGGGCGAGCATGAAGGCGCGGTCTACGTGGTGGCCGGTTCTTCCGGGCAGATCAGCGGCGGCGGCTTGCAGCATCCCGTCATGTGTCTCTCGCTCAACGTGCTCGGATCGCTCGTGCTCGACTTCGACGGCGCGCGCATGGACGCCACCTTCATCGACGACAAGGCGCAGGTGCGGGATTACTTCACCATTCAGAAGGGTGTGAAGTAAAAGGGGGGAAATGTTTCTCGCGAAGGCGGCGAAGGGAGCGAAGGGAAGCGGGGCAGGTTGGTGCAAAATGAGTGGGAGGTATTTGAGAATAGCCCAGCCCTTGGGGGTCGGGTTCCATCGGACCGACGGCTTGACCAGTCCTGCGGGAACGAGAGAAGCCTTCGCTCCCTTCGTTAACAGGCTGGTGAACAAAGGTCATTTTTTCAGGACGCACCGTTTTACTGTCTTAGCCCCTCCGCGTTCCAGTTTAAGCTTTGAATCAAATGTGCCGTTGCCAATGTGATGAATGTCATGCGCTCTATCAATAAATTTCGGGTGTTCGCGGCTGCGGCGAACATGATTCTCCTCAGTTTGCTTGCATCGAATGGGGCCACGACAAACCTCAGTTTACTTATCACCACCAACTCGTGGAAATACAGCGACGCGGGTATCAATTACGGCACCGTCTGGTCGCAAACCAATTACGACGATTCCACCTGGACGAATCACCGCGCCGTTTTTTACACGGACACCGCCACACCCCCGGTTAATGCGAAGACGCTGTTGGCGCTGGGTCCATCTACGTACTACTTTCGCGCGCACTTTGTTAATAATTCCGTTGCCTCGCTCGTGACGTTAAGCTCCTCGAGCGTCTTCGATGACGGCGCGGTGGTTTACATCAATGGCATCGAGGCTTTGCGCGTGGGGATGCCGGCAGGGGCCATCAGCTATTCCACGCTGGCCACTCGCGCCGCAGGCAATTCCATTTCAGAAATTTTTTCCCTTCCGGCGACCAATCTGGTGATCGGAGACAACGTGGTGGCAGTCGAACTGCATCAAAATGCCGACCTGACAGATGTTGCCTTCGGAATGTCCCTCAATGCGACCGTGACCTACACCAATTCATCGCGGCTCGCGGTATTGTTGAACGAGGTCCTGGCGAACAACAGGACACAAACCAATGCGAACGGATTCACCGCGGACTGGGTCGAACTCTACAATCCTAGTCTGAACCCCATTGACCTGTCGGACATGAGCCTGAGCACATCAATCAGCGCGCCCAGGAATTGGATTTTCCCACCGGGATCGTCTATTCCCGCCCAAGGATATCTCGTGATTGATTTCGATCCCGATTCGCCGGTTTCGTCCATCAACACCGGTTTCAAAATCAGCGCTGGTAGTGATTCGGTTTATCTCTTTGAGCGGCCATCCAATGGCGGCGGCGTCGTGGATTCGATTTCGTTCGGTCCACAAGCCGGTGATTTTTCCATTGGCCGCGTGCCCAATGGCTCAACGAATTGGGTGCTCAACCAACCCACGCGCCGCGCTGCGAATGTCGCCGCGACTTTGGGCAGTCCCGCGACGCTCAAAGTCAACGAGTGGGTGGCTCATTCCATCGGCGACGGTGACTGGTTTGAAATTTGTAATCCCGCAGCACAGCCCGTTCTGCTGAGCGGCTTGTATTTGAGCAAAGGACCACTGCCCGGGACGACGTTTTTCCCGGTGCCCGCTCTTTCGTTCATCGGAGTGGGGCCGAGCGGTTATGTCCAATACCACGCCGACAAAGGAACCGCTGCCAACCATGTCAATTTCCGGCTTGGCTCGATGGGAGACACGGTGAGCATACTTGCTTCCGATGCTGCCACGGTCATCAACACCGTTACGTTCGGCGTGCAAACCAATCACATTGACGTTTCGGAAGGACGCTTTCCCGATGGCACGGCGAACATCGTCGTATTTTGGAACTCCACTTCACCTGAAGAGCCAAACTGGCTTCCTCTGACCAACGCGGTGATCAACGAAGTGCTTAGTCACACCGACCCGCCGATCGAGGATGCGGTGGAAATTTATAATCCAACCGGATCGCCCACGGACATCAGTGGTTGGTTCCTGAGCAATTCCATAGATGATTTGAAGAAATTCCGGTTTCCGTCGGGCACAATCATTCCGGCGCGAGGATACAAAGTCATTTACGAATACCAATTCAACACGACGAATGGCGGGACAATCCCCTTTACCTTCAACTCGGCGCATGGTGACGCGTGTCATCTTTCGCAAGCGGATGCCTTGGGCAACCTGAGCAGCTTTCGCTCAAGCGTCTCTTTCGGCGCGGCCGAGCATGGTGTTTCCTTCGGTCGCTACCAAACGAGCGTGGGCTTCGACTTCCCGGCCATGAGCCAGAATACGTTCGGGGTGGATAATCCGGCGAACCTGACCCAGTTCCGCATGGGGACGGGCCTGCCGAACAACTATCCCAAAGTCGGACCGGTGGTCATCAACGAGATCATGTATCATCCGCCGAGCATCGTCGGCACCAATGACAATACGCAGGATGAATTCATCGAGTTGCTCAACATCACCTCCAGCGCCGTCCCGCTTTACGATCCATCATTTCCGACCAACCACTGGAAATTCGACAGCGGGGTTACTTTTGTTTTTCCGCCAAACGTTTCGATAGCGGCTAATAGCAATATTCTCGTTGTTCCATTCGATCCAGTCAGCAATCCCACGGCATTGGCAAGCTTTCGGAGCAAATACAGCGTTCCTGCGGGCGTTCCGGTGTATGGCCCGTACACCGGCAAGTTGAACAATCTCGGGGAGAGTTTGGAACTGTATCGGCCAGACACGCCCCAGGCACCGCCGCATCCGGATGCGGGTTATGTTCCCTACATTCTCGTGGACCAGATTCATTATTTGAACGTTCCGCCTTGGCCAACCACCGCGGATGGATCTGGCCCATCGCTCCAGCGCCGGAACCCTGCTAATTACGGGAACGACCCGGTGAACTGGGCGGGCGTGGCGCCGACGGCCGGGCGTGATAACGGGTTGAGGACGCTGGTGGCTCCGTCCATCACAACGCAGCCCCAAAATCAAAATGTGACTCCCGGCAGTATCGCGACCTTCAGCGCGACCGCCTCTGGCTCTGCTCCGCTGCAATACCAATGGCGGCTCAATGGAACGAATCTCTCCGGCATCACGAACAATGGTTTCATGATCCTCAATGTGCAGGCGGCGAATGCCGGTCCGTACACGGTGGTCATTACGAATTCGGCCGGATCCATTACGAGCATCGTGGCGACCCTGACCCTTGCGGGGGGCGCGCCATCCATCACTCAGCAGCCCTCCAGTCTCACTGTGACGCAGGGCAACATGGCCGCGTTCAGCGTCACCGCCAGCGGCACGGCCCTGAGCTACCAGTGGCGTTTCAATGGCAGCGGCATTGCGGGGGCGACCGGCAGCAATTACGTGATCGCCAGTGCCCAGTCCACCAATGCCGGCAATTACGACGTCATCGTTACCAACAACGCCGGGTCCGTCACCAGCACGGTAGCCACGTTGACGGTGCGCATTCCGCCCTCAATTACCCAGCAGCCATCCAGCCTCACCGTCACGCAGGGCAACATGGCCGCGTTCAGCGTCACCGCCAGTGGCACAACCCTGAGCTACCAGTGGCGTTTCAATGGCGGCGGCATTGCGGGAGCGACCGGCAGCAATTACGTGATCGCCAGCGCCCAGGCCACCAATGCCGGCAATTACGACGTCATCGTTTCCAACAACGCCGGGTCCATCACCAGCGCGGTGGCCACTTTGACGGTGAATGTGCCCCCATCGATCACCGCCCAGCCGCAAAGCCTCACTGTTCCGGCGGGGAGCAATGCCACGTTTAGTGTCACAGCCAGCGGCACGGTGCCGCTCACCTACCAATGGCGATTCAATAACACGAACCTCACCGGCGCGATTGGCACCAATTACACTGTGACAAACGTGCAAACATCCAACGCCGGCTCTTACACCGTGGTCATCACCAATGTGGCCGGTTCCGTCACCAGCGCGGTGGCTGTCTTGACGATGGCGAGCGAGCTTCGGTTGAATTACCAACTGTTCACGACCAACAGCGCACTCGCTGTGAGGATCTCACCACGCATCGCGCAACCCTATTCCTTGGAAGCGTCGATGAACCTCACGAATTGGGTATCTATTTTCACCAATCAAAGCGGTGCCACGGGGGCCGATTACACGCAAACCGCCATCACCAATTTTCCACACCGGTTCTTCCGGGGAAAACGATGGCCTTGAGGCGAACTCAAGCCCTAACAGGCT
Source organism: Akkermansia sp. (assembly GCA_043785945.1). Taxonomy (GTDB): domain Bacteria; phylum Verrucomicrobiota; class Verrucomicrobiia; order Limisphaerales; family SIBH01; genus JANNGC01. Next base: position 7,924 of record JAYVWQ010000242.1, on the reverse strand, counting down.
GTTGGACAAAGGTCATTTTCTGGTGCGTGTCGTTGCGCCGCTTTTCGTCCCGGAAGTTTACGCTCGGATTGCCCAACAGCCTGTTAGCTACGTGCGGCTACTTCTTCTATGTCCGCGTCGCTTTGGACAGCGCCTTCAACTTGGCCGTGGCCTGCCCGCTGGCGATGGTTTGCTCCGCCAATTCCCAGCCCTCGACGAAACTTTTCGTCCGCCCCGCCACGAACAACGCCGCCGCGCTGTTGAGCAGCACAGCATCGCGCTTCGGGCCGCGCTCCTCGCCGCGCAGGATGCGTCGGAGAATCTCCGCGTTCTCCTCGCGATTGCCGCCCACCAAGTCGGCCAGCACGCCGCGCTGCACGGGGAATGAATCCGGCAGGAATCGGGAAACATGAAAGCCCCGATCCTGATAAAACTCCGCCACCTGATTTTCCCCCAGCGCCGAGAACTCATCGAGCCACGCCGGTTCTTCGCCCACTTTGCTGCTGACGTTTCCGCACACCACCATCCCGCGCCGCACGCCGATGGCTTGCAGCACGCGGGCCATCGGCTCGCAGAGTTCCGGGCGCGGCACGCCCACAAGCTGGGCGCTGGGCCGCGCCGGGTTCAGGAGCGGGCCGAGGAAGTTGAAGATGGTGCGCTGGCCGCGCGTCGCGCAGAGCTGGCGCGCGGGCGCGATGTGCTTGAACGCCGGATGAAAATTAGGCGCGAAGAAAAAGGCGAACTGATGCTCGCGCAACATGCGCGCCGCCTCCGCCGCGCCGAGGTCGGTGCGGATGCCCAGCGCTTCCAGCACGTCCGCGCTGCCGGACTGCGAGGTGATGGCGCGGTTGCCGTGCTTGGCCACGGTCACGCCCGCCGCCGCCGCGAGGATGGCCACAGTGGTGGAGATGTTGAACGTGTTCAGCCGGTCGCCGCCCGTGCCGCACACGTCGAGAATTTCTGCGTGGCGGGTAGCCTCATCGATCTCCGGCGTCACAGAAAGCTGGCGCAGTTCCAAAGCGAATGCGGCGATCTCCTCCACCGTTTCCCCCTTGCGCGCGAGGGCGACAAGGAAATCCGCCTTGGTTGCAGCCGTCACGGTTTCCGCAACGAGTTCACGAATGGCGAAGGCAATCTGTTCCGCCGTTAGCGCCGTGCCTTGTTCAAGCTGTCCCGTAAAATCCGCAAGCATGGCGGGGAGTATCCGGGGCGCGGGGCGTGAGTCCAAGTTGGAAACAAGGCGGAGCTTTCTTCCGTCTTTAGCATTGCCGCCTCTCCCTTCCCGCTGCTTTCATTTCGCCGCCACATGATTTCCTTTCTGCGCTACTGGTTGCCGCTGCTCGTCTGCATGGTGTTGATTTTCAGCGCCTCCTCCGACGCCCAGTCCGTCGCCCACACTTCGCGTTTCCTTGAACCGTTTTTGCGCTGGTTCAAGCCTAACATTTCCGCCGAGGCCATCAACGCCGTGCGCTGGGGAGTGCGCAAGACGGCGCACATGACGGAATTCGCCTTTCTCACCTGGCTGGCCTGGCGTGCGCTGCGCCGCCCCGTGCGCCGCGATGCGCGCCCGTGGTCCGCGCGCTGCGCGTGGGGCGCGGTCGGCCTCGCTGTGCTCTACGCGGCGACCGATGAAATACATCAGAACTTCGTCCCTAATCGCACCCCCTCCATCGGCGACGTCGGCATAGACACAGCGGGTGCCCTCTTGGGGATGATGGCGGTGTGGGTGGTTTTCCGCTGGCGACGCCCGAGGTGAGGCCGCATGAAACGTCCGCTCATTCCAGTGGCCCTGTGCTACGTCGCGGGCGTGATGGTGGGACATTTTCTCGAAGCACCCCTGGCCGTCACGCTCGGCACCGCCATTTTTCTGGCCGTCCTGGCATTGTGCATTCCACGCAGCGGTCCGCTGCTTCTGCCGCTCATCTTGTTTCTCTTCGGCTGGTCGAACCTGTCCACGCGCACCGCCGTTCTTTCGCCCCATGATTTGCGACTGCTCCTTGGGGACGGCGGCGAACTGGTCACGGTGCGCGGTCGCATCGTGGATACGCCGTCGCTGCGCCTCGCGGTGCATCGCGACAAGGAAACTTCACATACCCTGGCCGAGATCGAGGTGTCCGAAGTGCACCTGCGCCGGGGCCACTGGCAGCCCGCCAATGGCAGCGTGATGGCGCGCACGGTGGGGGTGTTGCCGCCGGCTTTCGTGAGCGGGCAGCGCGTGGAGATCAGCGGCATCGCGCTGGAACCGCCGCCGCCCATCGTGGAAGGCGTGTTCGACTACCGCCGCCATCTGCAACAGCGCGGCCTGCACCGTGAGTTGAAAATCGCATCGGCGGCGGACTGGAAAATCTTTGGAGACCAAATGCCGCCGCCGCTCTCGCAACGCTTTCGCCTCTGGGGCCAAGGCACGCTGGCGCGCGGCCTGCCCGAACAGGACGAGGCGCTGCGACTCCAGTGGGCCATGCTGCTCGGCTGGCAGACTGCGCTCACCGCTGAAGTATCCGAGCCGTTCATGCGCTCCGGCACCATGCACATCTTCGCCATCAGCGGACTGCACATCGCGCTTATCGCTGGAATTTTCGTGGCGCTCTTGCGCGCCGCCACGGTGCCGCGTGCCTGGTGTGCCTGGATGGTCATTCCGATTATCTGGTTCTACACCGCCGCCACCGGTTGGCAGGCCTCGGCCATCCGCTCCACGGTGATGATGACGGTGATTCTTGCCGGCTGGTCGTTACAGCGGCCCACCGACCTGCTCAACTCCCTCGCGGCGGCGGCGTGCGTCATTCTCGTATGGCAGCCGGAACAATTGTTTCAGGCCAGCTTTCAACTTTCGTTCTTCGTCGTCTTGAGCATCGCGCTCCTCTCGCCACCCATTGAAACACTGCGCGCGCGGCTCTTCACGCTTGACCCGTTGCTGCCCTACGAACTGCGCCCGCGCTGGCAGCGCCACGGCATTCGACTGAGCGTCATGGTTTGGAAAGGCTTCGCCACTTCCCTCGCCGCCTTCATCGGCTCCATGCCGCTCATCGCTTTTTACTTCCACCTCTTCACGCCCGGCAGCCTGCTGGCCAATCTCATCGTGGTGCCGGTGAGCACGCTCGCTTTGATGAGCGGGCTGGGTGCCATCGTGACGGGGGACTGGCTTCCGTGGGCCACGGAAATTTTCAACCACGGCGGCTGGCTTTGGATGGGGCTGATGATTTGGCTGAGCGAAACTGCGGCGAACCTGCCCGCCGCGTGGTGCTACATCCGCGCGCCGGGGCCGCTCGTGTTCACGCTCTACTACGGAGTGCTGCTCGCCGCCTGCGCGGGCTGGTGGAAGCATCCCCGGCTGCGCTGGGTGGCGGCGGGCACGGCGCTGGGGTTGGCGACGCTCTGGCTGGCGCAGTGGCGCGAGGCACGGACCTGGCATCGCATCACCGCACTGCCGCTGGAGGGCGGCCATGCGACGTTCGTGCAACCGGCGCACGGCGGCAGTGAATGGCTCATCGACTGCGGGGACGAGCGCGCGTGCGAGTTCACGCTGAAACCATTTCTCCAAGCGCAGGGCGTGAACCGCACGGAAAACTTTATTCTCACCCACGGCGACGCGCGACAGATCGGCGGCGCGTTGCGGCTGGAGGAAATGTTTCCCGTCGGTGCGGCCTGGGCTTCGCCGGTGGCGTCGCGCTCGACCAAGTTGGGCGAGGCGCTGCGGGTGCTCGCTGCGCAATCCTCGTTCCAGAATTGTCTGACGAACGGATTCAGGCTCGCGCCCTGGACGATCCTGCATCCGCAGCCCTCCGATCATTTCGCCACCGCCGATGACAACGCCGTGGTGACGCTGGGCACGTTCGACGGCGTGCGCGTGCTCTTCGCCTCGGACGTTGGCCTCGCAGGGCAGAACGCCTTCTTTTCCCGGCACCCCGGGTTGCGCGCGGACATCGTCATCACAGGATTGCCCGGCGTCGGCGAACCGCTGGCCACGGAATGGCTGGAGGTTTTGCGGCCCGCCCTGATCGTGGTGTTGGATTCAGAATTGCCCGCGACCAGACGGGCCAGCGCGGCCCTGGCCGCACGATTGCGCCGCAGCGGAGCCGTGGTCGTGTTCACACGGCAGGCGGGAGCGGTCACAATTTCCCTGCGGGCCGGTCAGTGGCGTTGGCGCACCGCGCGAGCCGTCCCGGCGCTGGAATGAGCCGGTGGACCGCGACGGATTTGCGGAGTCACGATAGAAGTTTGCAACCGTTTCTCCACGGCGGGCCTGGCCTCTGGAATAGATCAGCGGGGAGCCTCGCTGCGCTGGAGCAGATACGTCCGGCGCTGGTCGGCGAAATTCTTCAGCCCGATGGAGCCGCCCCGGCCAGGACCACCGCCCGTGCCAGCGATGTCCTCGGTCAGGCTTTTGGTGAAGTTTTCGGTGGAATCCAGCTTGCGCGTATCCGCCTTCACCTCCGTGGCGATGAGCGCCTGATGCTGGCGCGCGATGGGTCCGAGCTTCTCCCAGTCTAGCCACTTCTCCGCGAGGTCGCGCACGTAGCCGAGATACTTCGCCCGCAGCGTGGGCACCGCGAGCAGCTTGGAGATGAGCGGCCTGTTCGCATCGTTGGCCGCGACCAGCGGATCGAGTTTCACGCCCTCGACGCGCGCGCCGCCGCCCGCCTGCCTCGGCCCGGCTCCGGGACCATTGCCGAGCTGGCCGGGAACGCCGCCGCCGGGAGGACCATTGCGCCCGCGCCCGCCCGGCCCGCCGCCGAAGCCCGGCCCGCCCGGTTTGCTGAACGTCTCGTTGGAATCATGCGGGATGACGTGGAAGCGGCCCTGCTCGTCCTGATAAAGATTATAGTCGCTGCTCCGAACCCAGTAGCCGTCGTTGTTGATGAGCGCGTTCTCCAGCGCGAGAAACTTCAACGCCCCGTCCACGTCCAGCAGCGGGGCCAGCGCCGCCTCCAGTTGGTTGGTCGGGGTTTCCTTCAACACTTTGCACAGCTTAATCAGGTCCGCCCACGACTTCGGGTCGTCCTTTGATTTGATGGTGTAAATCTTTTTGTAGGCCGCCGCGTCGTCGCCGAGATAGGCGAGGCCGCCCCGTCCGTTCGGGCTGCCGTGGACGTGCCAGCGCGCGCCCTTGGCTGTGCCGAACCGCTCTTTCACGAAGTCCTTGTTGAACTGCTCCTCGTTCACATACACGCCCCAGTTCTCGCCGTTGATGACCACGCGCACGAAGTTGGCCTTCGGCGCGGGGATGTAGGCCCGTGCGATTTGGCTGGAGAGCACGGTGCGCAGGAAGCTGGGATCTTCGTGCGAGTTCAGCAGATTGAGCGTGTGGTAGCCGCCGAGCGTCTGCTTCTTGTCCGCGAAATCCATCGAGACGCCGAGCGAACGCTTGCGGCCTTCGCCCACCGTGAAGAACGACGACGCGCCGCGAAAATGCACGCCCACGCTGGCGTAAGCCTTCCCGTCCACCGTCAGCCTGGCGGGAACCTCCACGTCCGTGTTGTTGAAGTCCGCCAATTCCTTTTCCCAGTCCGCGTTTTCAAACTGGAGGAACAGGGTGCGCAGCGTCTGCGGGTCGTAGAGCGGCGCGTTGGAAAAGGATGAAAAGGATTTCACGTCGGCGGGTGAAACTTTCGCGCCCGGCTGCGGTGGCGGCCCCTGATTTTCCAGGCGTCGCCCGCCCGGTGGACCGCGCCGCGCGCCCCGTCCTTCGGCGCGTTCCTTCAGGATGAACTCCCGCGCCGCCTGGCGCTCCTTCGTGTTCAGCCATTGGTCGCCGTCCTGGTCGAACTGCTTCACCAGCTTGGTCTCCTCCTGCTGCATCATGCCGCCGGGGCCGCCTGGTCCTCCTTGGGCGAACGGCGGCGGTCCGTCGAAACCGGGCGCGCCATCGTTGCCGACGGGTGGGCGCGGCCCTCCATCTTGCGACTGAGGACGGGCGGGTTGCGCCAGGGCGGACAGAGCGCAGCCGAGAACGAGCACAGACCAGGTGATTTTCATGTTCAGTTTCACGGACGTAATTTGCCGGGCGCAGGTTAAGCAATCGTTAAGGCGTCATAGAATTCTTCAAATTTTTGGGGCAAAGCCGGAGTTGGTTTCGCGGCCTACCGCCGGTTTGGAAAATCCGCTTGGACGCCGCGCCGTTCGGCGCCGGAGTGCGCGCGCTGTTTCTAACTTTGCGAGAATTTTCTTCCGCGCGGGCGCGTCAGGTGACTAGTGTTCAACTCCGTTTCACCAATATGAAAACAAGATTCTTGTCGCTGGTTCTCGTCCTGGCCTGTTCGGCGCTTTTCGCCGCCGAGGCTCCGCTGCGTGTCTTCATTCGCGGCGGCAAAAAATCCCACGGCCCCGGTCAGCACGAGCACGAGCAGTTCCTGCGCGACTGGACGAAGCTGCTCACCGAGCGCGGCTGCGTGACGGACGGCGCGATGACTTTCCCCACCGCCGAGCAACTGGCGAAGACCGATGTGCTCATCCTCCACGCACAGGAGGGCGGGGAGATTCCGCCGGAGAGCCGTGCGGGATTGGAAACCTTTCTCAAGCGCGGTGGCGGCGTGGTGGTCATTCACGCGGCGGCGGTGCCGCAGAACCACGCGGGCGACGGCTCGGCGTATCTCAAATCTGTCGTGGGCGGCTCGTGGGTCTGGGGCAAAACCAAATGGCTGGAAGCGCCCATGTCGCTTTACTACGTGGACCGCACCCACCCCATTGCGCTCGAAGCCGGCAACTACGACATGACGGACGAAATCTATTACGACCTGGATGTGAGTCCTGATGTGCATGTGCTGGCTGCTGCCTACACGCCGAATCTTTCCGCGGCGCGCCGCGCCGATCCCCGCAGCAAACCGCCGGGCAACAAGGTGACGGTCTATGACATTCAGCCGCAGATGTGGGTTTATGAGAACACCTGGGCGGGCGGCACGCAGCCGTATCGCGCCTTTGTCCATCTTCCCGGCCATGTGTATGCGAATTTCTCCATGCCGCATTTCCGCGCCGTCCTCTTGCGCGGCATCGCCTGGGCGGGCCAGCGGGCCAACGTGGATGTCCTCACGACCAAGGCCGAGTTGGCCACGCTGCGTTATCCCGAAGGTGGCACGCCGCGCCCGGAGAAGACGGCGGCGACGGTGGAGTTGCATCCCGATTTCAAGATGACGCTGGCGGCGAGCGAGCCGCTGATCAACAAGGTGATGAACATCGACTGGGACGCGCAGGGTCGGATGTGGGTCTGCGAGACGCCGGAGTATCCCGATGGCCGCCGCGTGAATCCCGCGACCGATTACGTGCAGCGCTGGCAAAAGGACACCAAGATCGCTCCCGGCGGAACGAATTACGACCGCCCCGCGCTGGACCGCATTTCCATCCTCACCACGCCGGACGCGAACGGCACGCTGACCAAGAAACAGGTCTTCTTCGAGGGCCTCGAGCGCGTCACGAGTTTTGTGCTCTACAAGGATGGCGTCATCGCATCCGCCGCGCCGGACATCTGGCTGTTGCGCGACACCGATGGCGACGGCAAGGCCGACAAGGTCGAGAAGCTCTACACCAATCTCGGCGACGGCGACACGCACGCGGTGATCAATAATTTGCGCTGGGGTTACGACGGCTGGATTTACGCGACGCATGGTTACAGCGGCACGACGAATGTCATGACTGGCAACCGCGCAAAACTTCTTGGGGCCATCGGTTCCGGCGTGGTGCGCTTCAAGCCGGATGGCTCGGCCTTCGAGCAGTATTCCTCCAAGGGCGGAAACACCTGGGGTCTGCAAATCTCCTGGGACAACGAAGTGTTCTGGACCCAGCCCACCAGCGGCGACCTGCTCATGCACGTCGTGATGAGCGAGGCCCAGCTCTCCCGCGCCGGGGTCAAAGGTCTGCCGACCTGGCAGGTCGTGAACAAGTCGGTGCAGACCTACTCGCTGATCCCTTACGACCAGTTGCCATATGTGCAGATTGATCAAGTCGGCCGCTTCAC
>JAYVWQ010000241.1:0-4801 GCA_043785945.1 Akkermansia sp. | reverse complement strand
GCCTGGTAGATGGCCGGCAAAAGCGGTTTGATCTCTTCGGTGAAAAGATTCCGGTAAACCGAGCCGATAGCTCCACGAGCGCGGCCGTCCTGATTTTTCAGCCCGGCCCGCACCGCTTTGTAGAGCGCCTCGCGATCCACTCCATCGAGCGACCGCCTGAGCATCCCGCCATCATCGAACAGCGCGAAGGACAGATACCGCTGCTGCATCCCGCGCGGATCGTTCGCCGCGTCCACCTGAGCGAGCAGTTCGAGGAGTTGCGGCACGGCTGGCATCGCCGGCTTACCGATACTTGCGAGCGCCTCGGCTGCTTTGATGCGAAGCCAGAGGTCTTTTTCCGCCAGCAATTTCCTCAGCGGCTCAATGGCCGACGCTCCACGTCCGCGAAGAGAAATCAGCGCCTGGCAGGCACCGTAGCGGGATTCGAGGCGCGGGGAGTCGAGCAGCTTGAGCAGGGGTGGAATCGAAACATCCTTGCGGCGTCCCAGCGCCATCGCGGCCCGCTCGCGGACGATGGGTGACCAACTGCTGAGGCGCTCGAAGAGTTGGTCATCGCTGAGTTTGTCATAGACGCCATGGCGGTCTTTGTTGTTCCAGCCGCGCCCATCGAGAATGAGTGATTGCGCGGCGGCGGTATCGAGCTGCGGGGTGATGGTCGGGCGTTTGCCAGTGAGATAAATTTTCTTCAACGGCATCGCATAGGCCAGCAGGTAGCCGCCGGTACAGTCCCAGCCCGAGTAGCTGTCTTCGTCCGGCTCAGGCGGGCCTTGGTGGAGAAAGCTTCCGTCCCACCGCCGCGCGAGATCGAAATACCAAGTGCCAAACTCATTCATCCACGCCCCGGTCGCGTTCGGGCCGGATTGGGCGCCGCCCGGCAGCGCCCACAGGATGTTGAAGAAATTGCCCGTGTGCCCGGTGTCGCGCTCGGGGCCGTGAGAGGCGACGCTCATGCGCGAGAAAAACTCCGCGCCCTTCGCTTCGCCGAGCAGATTGAACAGGACGGCGGCCATGCCGCACTTGCCGTTGTCGTCGTGGTTCTCAATCCACGGATGATGGTCGCCGTAGGGAATCGCGCCTTTGCCAATGTAGAAGCGCAACAAGCGGGCGCTGAGTTCGATGGCGCGGGACACCTCCGGATCTTTCACGCCGGCCTCTCGAGCCATCACCAGCGAAATGGTCAGCGGCAATCCCGGAGAGTTCATCATCCCGTAGCCGCCGAGACGTCCGCTCGGCGTCGCGAAACCGTGGCCCCACGAACCGACGGCGCTCTGCCCCTTCGCGGCTTCCAGCGCGAGACGCCGCAGGCCCGGCATGACCGACTGGTCGCCGGTCGCCATCACATACTCTGCGAGCAGCATCGTGACGTAGCCGTAGTGCCAGGTCTGCATCGAACGGGACGTGTAGGCCGCCGCCCATTCCGCTTCGCGCTTCACCAGCGGGAGGTAGTCGGGATTGCCGCTGGCTAACAAAGCGAACGCATTGAGGGAACGCACGATGGGATCCTCACGGTTCGAGGGTCTCGCGACTTTCTCAGCCAGCGCCTTGCATCCTTGCTCCAGAATGCGCTTCGATTTTTCGCAGTCAAAAGGCGCGGTGGCGCTGTAGCTGCCGAGCACTGGGAGTTTGACGACGACCTCCCCCGCCGTGCCCGCCCGCCAGCGTGTGAGTGCCAGCTTTCCGCCGCCCGCCTCCGATTCCGCAGCCGTGAGCGCCTTGCCCAACTCCGTGCGCGGGTCGTAGGAAAACGCCTTGCCGCCCACTCCAAGGATCACGTCGCCGACCATGAGGATGCCATCGGCGGGCGAACCCTTTTCGACTTTGGTGACGGCAATCTGCCGCGCATCGCTCGTCACCATCTTGTCGCAAAACATCCAGCCGCGCAGCCCCGTGGCACCGAGGTTCCAGTCATGCTTCGCGCCTGCGGGAATGGCCTCGCCTTTCGTGAAATCGGGAATCGCCAGTGGCTGGCCCTTGGCAGCGGCCAAAGCCGGAAGCGGCGCTGCGAGGAAGGCGACGAGCGCGAATGCGAGGAGTGTGGTTTTCATCACTTGGAGTTTTTGAGTTGCTGGAGTTCCGCCATCGCCTCGGCGAAGGCCTGGCCAATCGGGGCCATAATCTTGGCGGCACCGGGAGGGGTGATGTTTTTCATAGGTGTCATTTTCTCGAGGCGCTGCGTCCTTGAGCTTTGCTGGTTTCCAGCAGGGCCTTCAATTCGCGCACGATCTCGGGATGTTGGAAATAGAGATTCGTCGTCTCACCAGGATCAGTCGTGAGGTTGTAGAGCTGGCCTGGCGCCTCCGGCGCGGTGTCGGGCCGGGCGAAAGGTTTGAGTTCACCTTTGTCGTAGGCGTTCCCGCCGGAGCCGCGATGATCGAGATATTTCCAAGGCCCACGGCGGAGGGCGAGCGCAAGACTGATCGTCTGGTGCAGGGTGAATTCGCGAACGGGCTTGCCGCCCTCCAAGCCGAGCAGCACGGGCAGCAGATCGAAGCTGTCCTCGGCGGCGTTGCCCGGCAGCGCGGCCCCAGTCATCGCCGCGCAAGTCGCCATGACATCCGTGAGGCAGACCGTCTGGTCGCTCGTGCTGCCCGCTGCGATTTTCCCCGGCCAGCGGACGATGAACGGCACGCGATGTCCGCCCTCCCACTGGTCGCGTTTCACTCCGCGCCACGGCCGTGCGCCGTCATGGCCGTGGTCGGCGCGCATGTGGACGGCGCTCGTGGTTTCCGGTCCGTTGTCGCTGGAAAACATCACCACCGTGTTGTCCGCCATCCCGAGCTGCTCGAGGGTTTTCATCAGTTCGCCGACGATGAAGTCGAGTTCGTGGATGAAATCCCCGTGCGGCCCCGCCTTCGTGCGGCCCTGAAACTGTTTCGACGCGAAGGACGGCAGATGCGCAGCGTGGGTGGAGTGCAGGAGGAAGAACGGTTTCTCCGGCTGGCTCTTCGCGTGTTGCTCAAGAAACTCCCGGCTCTTTTTCAGGAAGACCAAGTCCACTTCTTCGAGGTCAAAGTTCGGCGCGATCAGGCCGGCGCGGTTGTCGAAGGCATACGGATGCTTGGGCAGCTTTGACTTGTCGAGCATCCCGGCGGGCGGCACCGGAATGCGATCCCCATCAATGAACGCATAAAGAAAATCCGTGGCCGGGCAGCACGCCGTGCCGAAGAACCGGTCGAACCCCCGGTGGATCGGCGCGTCTGGAATGGCGCGCGAGTAATCGATCCTCTTCACGCCTTCGACCCCGCCTTCCGTGATGCGCTGCCCGTCCTTGTCCAAGAAACTCAGGCCGACATGCCACTTGCCCGTCATCGCCGTGGCGTAGCCCTGCTGGCGGAGCATCTGCGGCAGCGTCAGTTGATCCTGCCTGATGAGACAAGGCCCGCCCGCGCCGGCAAAGACGCCGCGATAAGGGATGCGGAAAGCCATCCGGCCGGTCAACAGACTGTAACGGCTGGGCGTGCAGACCGTGTGCGCGTCGGTGAATCGCATCCCTTCGCGGGCCAGCCGATCAAGGTTCGGCGTGGGGACTTTGGATTCCGCATTGTAGCAGCCGACATCGCCGTAGCCCAAGTCGTCGGCGAGGATGAAGAGGATGTTCGGCGGGCGTGGGCGGGCGCCGTTGGCGGCCTGGTTTCGCGCCTCTGCTTGCGCGCGGATGTCCGCCTTGGCCTGCTTTAATCGCTCCGGCCAGACAAACGCCGGCGCCGCCGAGGGGTCGTAGCCTTCGAGGTGATCACGGAGCCGGGTCGCCGGCTTGGTGTATTTCAAAACCGTGTCGCCAAACACCTCGCGGCAAAGCGCGGCGAGGCCGGGATCGTATTCGAGGAGCTGCGAGCGCAGATGCACATGATTATGGTCGTGGTCATTGACGCGGTTGTTGTCGAACCACGACTGCACGCCCTCGGCGAAGTATTCGTGATGGTTCACGGAGGCATACTTGCCCTTCCACAAGCCCTCTTTCATCGCGGAGTCGTAGGCCGCCTTCACGCGCGGATCGAAGGTCGGGTCCACGTTCACCATGCCGCGCAGGTGAATGTTGTGCGCGAACTCGTGGATCAAAATATTTTCCGCCGCGTAGGGATCGCCGGGGAAGGCGAGCAAATTCTCCTCGGCGCAGGAACAAAGCGGATCGTCGGCCGAACCGCCCATGCCGCGGGCGCGAGCGTCCCAATAATCCTTGGGCTTCATCTTCGACCACTCCGGCAGGTCGGTGGTGAATTCATCGTGCGCGATGATGCACAGGCGCGAGCCGCTCTTGATCATGGCCGCGCGCACGTCAGGCCGTTTGGCGAGCATCAGGTTGACGAGGTAGGCAGCCTCCTTGAGCGCGTAATCGTTCACCTTCCCTGAAGCCACGATGGGGTAGCCGTCCGCCTCCAAATATTTTATGTAGAACGCGGGCAGCTTTAATTCCGGCGGCGGCGGACCCACTTGCGCCGAGCCACGGGAGGGCGGGGGGGGATTCCACAACTTTTCCACGAGCTGGAACATCTCTGGGTCATGCTGCTTCAACTCCTCCCGCGTGAAGGGAAAGAAATCGTTGCGCGAGAAGAAAGCCTCCGTCGTCTCGGCGAAGTATTCCATCGGGCTGGTCATCGCGTAAGCCTTCTCCTTCGTGTTCGCGCGCCCGTTGCCGAACCAGCGTTCGACCTTGTCGTACGACTTGCTCGCCTTCGCGCGCTCGTAGGCGGCTTTGATCTCCGCGTTGCCAAAGCCGCCCTTGAGCACACGGTCATGATAGCCGTGCGCCAGTTCGTGCAGAGTGAAGTTCGGCATCCGCTTCGTCTCGGCCTCGAAGTTC
>JAYVWQ010000240.1:0-26566 GCA_043785945.1 Akkermansia sp. | reverse complement strand
GGCGACGCGCCCGTGCCCGTGCCGCCGCCCATGCCGGCGGCGATGAAGACCACGTCCACACCTTCGCACAGGGCTTTCAATCGCGTCGCATCCTCCTCGGCGGCGGCGCGTCCGCGGTCCGGATCCCCGCCCGCGCCCATGCCGCGCGTCAACTTCTCGCCAATGATCATTCTCTGCTCGATGGCCAGCGCACCAAGCGCCGCCGCGTCCGTATTCAGCGCGATGAACTCGACGCCCTCGGCGGGGGTGCGCGCGATGTGGTTGACCGCGTTGCAGCCCGCGCCGCCCACGCCGAAAACTTTGATGCGGAAGCCCTGCTTGATCGGCGCGCTGGGCACGCTGTCGTCCGGCGCGTTGTTGGCGTTGTCGTTCGGATTGGTCATGGGTCAGCTCCGTTTGAAAAATTCTGTGATGCTCTCCTTGAAGCCCTGCAAGGCTCCGGTCTTTTTCTTCTGCTGGAAGCTGCCGTATTTCACGAGGCCGATGGCGGTCGCGAATTCAGGATGGTCCAGCGCGGACTTGAGGCCGCTGATCGAGTTGGTCCGGCCGAGCGAGGTGGGCAGTTGGAGAATGTTTTCCGAGAGCTTGTGAATGCCGGGAATATTCGCGCCGCCGCCGCAGAGCAGCACGCCGCAGCGCAGATAATCGAGCAACCCCTGGGCGGCCAGTTCCTGTTCAATCAACTGGAACATCTCCTCCAGCCGCGCCGACATGATGCGGCGCAGGTGCTCGACGTTGATGGTGCGCTCGGGCAGGCCGTGTTCGTTCGGCAGCGTGACGCTGCGGCCCTTGATGCTGTCATCGAAGAACGCGCCGCCGTATTCGATCTTCAATTGTTCCGCGCGGCCGAGCGGGACTTTCAAGCCGAAGGCCAGATCGTTCGAGATGTGATCGCCGCCGATGGCGAGCACGCCGGTGTGCTTGATGATGCCGCCGCCATAGACCACGTATTCAGTCGTGCCGCCACCGATGTCGATGACGAGCGCACCCATCTCCTTCTGCTCGGGCGTGAGCAGCGCGAGCGCGGAGGCGAGTCCGTTGAAGACAATCGCTTCGACTTCAATCTGCAATCCCTTGACCACGCGGATGGGATTTTGCAGGCGGTTGGCGTGACCGTGGATGACGTGCATGTCCACCTCGACGCGCGCACCCAACATGCCGACAGGATCAACGATGCCGTCCTTGCCATCGACGAGAAAGTGCTGGCGGATGGCGTGTAAGACGGCGTTGTCGGCAGGCAGATTAATCGCCTTGGCGTTCTTGATCACGTCCTCGACGTCGAGCGACGAAATTTCGCGATCCGCTGAGACGACGGGATGCACGCCCCGGTTGTTGAAGCCGCGCACATGGCCGCCGCTTACGCCGAGATACACGCTGCGGATTTCCACGTCGGCCATCTGCTCGGCCTCGACGATGGCGTTGCGGATGTCCTCGTTGGCCAGGGCGACATCGACGATCTCGCCCTTGCGCACACCGCGCGCGCGCGCCTGGCCCACGCCGATGATGTTAAGCGCGCCCTGCGCGCCGACTTCGCCCACCACGGCGCACACTTTGGAGGTGCCGATTTCCAAACCGACGACAATGGATGAAGGATCAAACATGTTTCTTTTTGTAGGGTGAGGTTTTACGGAGCTTGGCCGCAGCGGGCGGAACAGCCGCGGCCTCCAGCCAGCGCAGCGGCACATGCTCCATCACAGACAAATCCAGCGTGCCAATCTGCCGCCCATTGGCCTGACCTTTGAGGAAGACCAGGTGCCAGCGGTTCAACTGCTTTTCATAATCCGTGGTGCGGAACGTGACCTCGTTCTGCTGCACGGTGATGACCTGCAACACATCCGGCGCGGACACGTCGAGGCGCGCGATGTCCACCAGCGGGGCCATGGAGGAATGTTCAAACGCGGCAAGAAACTTCAGCGCCGCGCGCAACTGCGGAGAGTCCACGACCTTGCCCGCGCGCAACTCCGCCGGACTCACGCCCGTGATGATCGGGCAATGTTCGCCGGTCTGAACTGGCACGGAACGCTGCGTGGCATCAAGCGGCAGCATGGCGCAGCCCTCGGCATCGAGCTGGTAATTTTGAATCTGGGCGACCGGCTCGCGCTCGGTCACGCGCACCTTGAGGGTGTGGGGCAGGACGCGCTCGACGGCGACGCTTTGAATGGCCGGGACCAGTTCCAGGTCGCGCTTCACGCGCGTCAGATCGAGGGCGAAAAGATTCTGTCCGGGCCGCACCCCGGCCCAGCGACGAAGCTGGTCGAGGGAAATCACGCCGTCGGTGTTGATGTCGATCTGCTCGATGGCGAAGGCCTTGTTGTCATAGACGAAGTGATTCATGGCGGCATTGCCGCTGCGCCACACCACGTAGAGGAGAAAGAACGTGCCGAGCGAAAGCCCGGCCGCGAGCGTGGCTACGCGCACGCGCATCCGCACGACCTGGCGTCGCGCCACTTTGACGTCGAGGACATGACGGCGTTCCAGCGCCCGGTTCCTCGGTTTCCTCTTAAACCACAACATCGTTCTCTCCCGTTTTGATTTTCAGTGGGGCGGTGCGTCCGCCGGTTCCACTGTTGCTCCACTCAACTCACCATCACCCAACCATCACTGCGTTCCGCCGCTTGAGGGCCAGCTCTATCATGCGTTGGCAGAGCGCCTCGTAATTCAATCCCGCTTCCGCCGCCGCCTTGGGCAGCAAACTCGTTTCCGTCATGCCCGGCAGCGTGTTGACCTCCAGCACCACCGGCTCGCCGTTCGCGCGCACCATCACATCCACGCGCGCGTAATCACGGCCACCAATCGATCGGAAAGCGCCCAACGCGGCGGTTTGGATGGCTTGAGTTGTCGCACAATCAAAGGACGCGGGGCAAAAGTATTCCGTGTTTCCGGGCGTGTATTTGTTGCGGTAGTCGTAGGTGCCCTCCTTCGGACGCACCTCGACCACGGGCAACGCCACGCCATCGAGAATTCCCACCGTGGTTTCGCGGCCCTCGATTTTCTCCTCCACCAGCAACTGCGTGTCGTAGCGCAGCGCCTCGCGCAAGGCACCGGACCAGTCAGCGACACGCTCGACGAATTGCAAACCCACGCTCGAACCCTGCCGCACCGGCTTGACCACCACCGGCGGCTGCCAGCCGCGCGGCCACGGCGTGGCGGCGGAATCGACGACGACGAACTTCGCCGTCGGCACCCCGGCGGCGACGCAGCGCTGCTTGGTCAAAACTTTGTCGAACGCGAGCCGGCTCGCCTCGGCGTCACAGCCCGTGTAGGGCACGCCCAGCTTGTCGAGTTGCTGCTGCACGGTGCCGTCTTCGCCGTAGGTGCCGTGCAGCGCGAGGAACACCACATCGGTGTGCGGTGGCAAAATCCAGTCCGGCGTTTTCGGATCAAGCTCATGCACCTGATGCCCGAGTGAACGCAGCGCCTTCGCCACCGCCGCGCCGGTCTTGAGCGACACCTCGCGCTCGGCGCTCGGCCCGCCCAGCATCACCGTGATGTGCAGTGGTTCATTCATTCGCCGATGATCTCCACTTCCGTTTCCAGCTCAATGCCGCGTCTGGCCCGAGCCGTCTGCTTGATGAACTCGATCAGTTCCAACACGTCCCGCGCGGTCGCGCCGCCTTCGTTGACGATGAAATTGCCATGCACCGTCGAGACCATGGCCCCGCCGCGCTTCGTGCCCTTCAAGCCCAGTTCCTCGATGAGCTTGCCCGCCGGAACACTCGCGGGGTTTTTGAAAATACAGCCGGCGCTCGGCTGGGCGGGTTGTGATTCCCAGCGCTTCGCGTTGTAGGCGCTGGCGCGCTCGTTGATGAAATCCTTCGCCGCCGTCTTGCCAAAAAGCACCGCGCCGAGGGCAATGTGCGTCTTGAAGAGCGGGCAGCCGCGATACTCGACGTTGACCTCGCTGGCCTTGCGCTCGTGGGCCACGCCATTGAAATCCATGAAGCGAATCTGCTCCACCACCTCGAACATCCACGCGCCCATCGCGCCCGCGTTCATGCGCAGCGCGCCGCCCACGCTGCCGGGAATGCCTTCGAGAAATTCCAACCCCGCCAGTCCAGCGCGCCGCGCCTCGACCGAAACTGTTTTCAACTTGGCCCCCGCCCCGCAGTGCAGGTGCTCGCCGATGATCTGCACGCGCGACAAACTGTCGTGGCCCAGGCTGATGACCAGTCCACGGATGCCGCCGTCCTTGATGAGCAGATTCGAGCCGCGTCCGATGATGACGAAGGGCAGCTTCAACTCCGCGCAGGTTTTCAGCAGCCCGGACAAATCAGCCTCGCTGGCCGGCTCGGCGTAGAAGTCCGCGTTGCCCCCAACGCGCATGGTGGTGCGCTTGGCCAGCGGCTCATCGGCGCGCACCACGGTCTCCGGCCAGACGGCGGCGTGCAGTTTTTCCAAAACGCTGGTGGGAGTGAAAGGGGTGCTCATGGCTTGAGATTGAGTGGGTGGAACTTTGGCGCCCGCGCGCCAGGTGGCGGCGAACTCATGCGCGGCCTTGGTGATGTCGCCCGCGCCGAGGAACAGAAGGAGATCACCCGGCTCCAGCGCCGCGCGCAAAGCCGCGGACACATCCCGCAGCGCCGGAACGTACTCGACGATTCGTCCTTGGCTACGGAGCGCTGCGGCCAGAGCCACGCTGTCCGCACCGGGAATGGGCGACTCGCTCGCGGCATATACGTCGGTGAGAAAAAGTTTGTCCGCATCACCGAAGGCCGTGGCGAAGTCCTGCATCAAATGCAGCGTGCGGCTGTAGCGGTGCGGCTGAAAGGCCACGACCAGACGCCGCGCTCCGAGTTGTTTCAACGCCGCGAGGGTGGCGCGAACTTCGGTGGGATGATGGCCGTAGTCGTCGAAGACGCGGAGCTGTCCATCGGCCAGCAACTCCTCCTGGCGCCGGGCCGCGCCGAGAAATTCTGCGAGCGCGGAAGCGATGCGCTTGGGCGCGCAACCGAGCTGATGCAGCAAGGCAACGACGGCGGTGGCGTTGGAAATATTTTTCTCGCCGAACAGACGGATGGAAAAGTCGCCCAGCTTCGCGCCGTGATGCCAGACCGTGAACTTGGTGGAAGACTGCGCACTGAGCGTCGCCGCGCCTTCGGCCTCGGACTGGGGACTCTGGACCTTGGACTCGACCCGATACTGTGCCAATTCGTGGAAGCCGTAAGACACGGCCTCGGGACGCGACTCCATCAGGCGCACGAGGCGTTCGTCGTCCGCGCAGAAGACCATCGTGCCGCGCGTGTGGGCGGCGAACAACTCGAACTCCTGGCAGACGGCTTCGATGTTCGGAAAGTGATCGAGGTGCTCGGCATCGACGTTGAGGAGAATGGCGTGCGCGGGTTGGAACTCGCGCAGCGTGCCGTCGCTTTCATCCGCTTCGACGACGAAGAATTGGGAGCGGGCCGAGGGACCGCCTTTTTCCGCCGCCTTCCACCGGGCCACGCCAGGGGCCAGCGCGCCGGGCAGGGCGAGTGGCGACCAGTCACCGCACTCCACGTAACGTGCATGACGGGACATTTGCGGGAGGAGCGCGCCGACGGCGTAGCTGGGATTCAAGCCGAGCTTCTCCAGCGCGAAAGCGAGCAGCGCCGAGGTCGTGGTCTTGCCGTGCATCCCGGCCACGCAAATGCCCTGCTGGCGTTGCACGAAGGCGGCGAGCAGGAGAGCGCGGCGCACCGAGGGAATTCCGAGTCGGCGGGCCGCGTGCAGTTCACGATTGTCCGCGCTGACCGCCGGAGAAAAAACCACAAGGATCGGATTGGCCGAGAGCAGATTCTCCTCCGCGTGTCCGGTGTGAATGATCGCGCCGCGCGCGCGCAACTGCCGCACTTCCTCATTCTCCACCGCGTCAGAACCAGTCACGCGATGACCGGCATCGAGCAGGAGATGACCGAGCGCGCTCACGCCGCAGCCGCCGGCCCCAACGAGATGCACCGTCGAACCAGCCCCGGCCAGGGCCAGCATCTCGTTGAGTTGTCGGGGATTCAAACTGCTCATGTTTTCAGGAGCGCGGCGGGGTCGTGTTCGTCGGTCTTGGCCTCGCGCTCCGGCAAAGTATTTTCCGCGCTGACGCTTTCGATTCGGGCGCTTCCACCGGGAATCTTTTTCAGGATGGCTTCGGCGATGTGCGCGGCCGCTTGGGGGCGGTGCCATTCCGCCAGTGCGGCGGCGAGCCGGCGGCGCTCGGTCGCGCTGGTCATCAACTCACAAATAATACGCGTGAAATTTTCCGGCGTGGAACGCTGCTCGCCGAGCATCCGGGCCGCGCCCGTCTCGACGAAGGCGCGCGCGTTGTGAAACTGATGGTTGTCCGTGGCGGCGGGAAAGGGAATCAGCACCGCCGGCAGGCGCAGCGCGGCAAACTCCGCGAGCGACGACGCGCCGCTGCGGCTCACGGTCACGGTGGCGGCGTTGAGCGCGAGTTCCATCTCCGTGAGGAACGGGCGCACCACGGCGTGGGCTTTGGCCTCGCGATACGTGGCGGCGACCTTCTCGCAGTCCTTCACCCCGGTGAGATGGAGAAATTGCATCTCCGGCAGCTCACGGCGCAAATCCGCCAGGCAGCGCATGAGGAGTTGGTTGATGCCGCTCGCGCCCTGGCTGCCGCCCATGATGAGCAGCGTGTCGCGCTGCGGTTGCAGACCGAGCGCCAGACGCGCGCCCTCGGCATCTTCGCGCGTGAACTGCGGGCGCACCGGCGTGCCGGTCACGAGAATGTCCTTGGTGTGCAGACGTTTCGCGCAGGAGGGAAAGCCGACGAAGGCCTGCGAAACAAACCACGAGAGCAGGCGATTGGCCCGGCCGGGGATGGTGTTCGACTCGTGCAGGAAAGTGGCGGCGCGAAATTTTCTTCCCGCCATGATGGGCGGTGCGCTGGTGAAGCCGCCCATCGCGAGCACGGCGGCGGGCGGACGCGCGGCGAAAACGCGCTTCGCTTCCACATACGAGTGATGAAAGCCTTTGAGGAATCCGGCGAAGTTGCCGCGCACCAGTCCCACGGCGGGCAGCGTGACGATTTGCATGTTCGACACGGCGCGCACCGCCTGCTGATCCACCTCCTTGGGCGAGACGAGCAGCATCACGTCGCAGCCGCGCTGCACCAGTTCTTCGCCCACGGCGAGACCGGGAAAGAGATGGCCGCCCGTGCCGCCACACGCGATGGCGACCAGCGGCGTTGACTCTTGAGTTGGCATCACGAGACCTGGGTTGAGGGAACGTCCGACGAACTGAACGGATTGAAACCACCACTGGCGCGGCGCACCGGTTCATGGGCCTGACGCGCCACGCTCAGGAGCACGCCCACGCTGGTCATCATCATGACGAGGCTCGATCCGCCGTAGCTCACGAACGGCAGGGCCAGCCCCTTGTTCGGCAGCAGCGTCGTAACCACGCCCATGTTGATGAAGGCTTGGAATCCGATCAGGAAAGTGATGCCGCACGCGAGCAACATGCCGAAGCTGTCGCGCGCCCGCGTGGCGATCGTGACCCCGCAAAGCGCGATGGCGACGAAGGCCAGCACCACGCCGAGCGTGGCCACGAGGCCGAGTTCTTCGCCCACGATGGAGAGGATGAAGTCAGTGTGGTTCTCCGGGATGTAATAAAATTTGTGCCGTCCATCGCCCAGACCGACGCCGGTGGGACCGCCCGATCCGAGCGCCAGCATGGCGTGGTATTGTTGCAGCCCCTTGCCCAACTGAAATTGCTCCACATCCGTGAAAGCCACGACGCGGGCGAGGCGGTTCGGGTCTTTCCAGACCGAGATACCGATGGCTACCAATCCGACGAGCACCACCGGCAGGACCAGTCGGAGACGCACGCCCGCGACGATCAGCATGACCGCGCTGACGGCGGCGAGCAGCAGGGTCGTGCCGTAATCCGGCTCCCGAAAAATCAGGGCCAGCACCGGCAGGATGAACAGCGCGGGCATCAGCAGCCCCCGTTTGATCTTGGGCATCTGCCGTTGATACCGCGCCCCGTACCAGGCGATGGCGAAGATGAGCGCGAGTTTGGCAAACTCCGACGGCTGGAAGGACATGGGGCCAATCTTGAACCAGCGGCGCGCGCCGTTGATGTGCCAGCCGATGTGGGGGATGAGAACGAGGATCAACATCAGCACGGCCACGCCATAGAACACCCATGAGAATTCCTGCAACCGCCGGTAGTCCACTCGCGCCGCTGTCACGCAGCCGATCAGCCCGAGCACCGCCCAGACCATCTGCTGCGTGACGAACTTCGAGCCGGTCGGCGCGCTGCACAGCATGACCGTGCCGAGCGCGAGGAGCGCCGCCACGCAGAAGACCAACAGTGTTGTCGCAAGTTTCATGACTCAAAGTCGAACGCCGGGCTGAGGTCACCCGGCGTTCGCGCGAATCATTGCACCGGGTTGACCGGCGGAGGCGTGCCGCCCGTCGCGGGCGGGGTGGCCGCGTGCGGCGGCACCTTGAGCACCTGCCCGACTTTTATCTGGGTCGTGGTCAGGTTGTTGAGCTTTTGGATCTCCTTGACCGTGGTGTGGTGGTCCTTGGCGATTTTGCCGAGCGTGTCGTTCGGCTTCACCTTGTAGGTGTCCACGGCGGCGGTCAGGGAGGGAGCGCCAGCCACAGGAGCGGCGGCGGTCTTGGCCGGGATGATGACCTTGTCGCCAATCTTGAGCTTGGTCGGCACTAGGGTCGGGTTCGCTTCCTGAATCGCCTTCATCGTTACGCCATACTTCGTCGCGAGCGTGGAGAAGTATTCACCCTTGGCGATCTTGTGCTCCGTGACCGCGCCGCTGGTCGTCGGTGCCAACGGGACGACGGGCACCGGAACCAGCGGAGTGGCCACGAGATTCGTGTCCACCGGCGGCAGGTTGGTCGCCGCCAAGTCGGTGGCGTTGGTGAACGGCTGCACGGCGGGCACGTCATTGGTCGGCGGGGTGAACGTGGTGTCGGGGTTCTTGCTGTCCGGCTTGCAGCCCAGGATCAGGAAGCCGCCCAGCGCCGCCACATGGATGGCGAGGATGGTGAACACGGCGATGCGGACATGCGTTTTGCGCTTGGCCTGCGATTCAAACGAGCCTTGCGGCACTAACGGACTTGGTTCTTTCATTTTTTGTTTTGGCGCTGTGGAGCGGCCTTTTTTTGAGGTTTAGGTTTTGTTTTTGCCCCCGCGTTTTCCCTCAAAAAACGCCGGGGCAAATTGGTTCATATCTTGGTCAACGCCGGGGGCAAAGCCTCCGGCAAAATGGAACAGCCCGCCTCTTTTTCGATCCCGGAAATTTGCAGTTGTTTCACCGCCTGGCGAAAAACTTCCCCCCGATGCTGGTAGTTTCGGAACTGATCAAAACTGGCGCAGGCCGGCGAAAGCAGCACCACATCTCCGGCCACCGCCCCGTGCGCCGCCGCCGACACAGCTTCTAGTAAAGACGCCACCACGCTGCAAGGAGTAAAGAGTCCCCAGGCCGCGCGAATTTTTTCCGCCGTCTCGCCAAACAGAAACGCGCCCTTCACGCGCCGCGAAAGCACCGGCCCGAGATCGTGGTAATCCAGTCCCTTGTCCCGGCCTCCCGCGAGCAGCCAGATGTTCGGCTCGCGCGAATTTTCGGAGAACGGCATGGCCAGCAGTGCCTTGGCCACCGCATCCACATTGGTCGCCTTGGAGTCGTTGACGAACTGCACGCCGTCGATCTCGGCGACGAGTTCGCAGCGATGCGGCGCGGGCTGATACGTCTTGAGGGCGGCGACCGTGCCTTCCAGCGGGATGCGCAGCACGCGCCCGACCGCCAGCGCGGCCATGATGTTCTCGGCGTTGTGCGGACCGCGCAGCGCCACGTCGTCCATGTTCAGAAGCGGGCCGTTCCAATCGTCCATGCGGCTGATGATGAGTCCGCGGTCCAGATAAATATCCGCGCTCTGATCCACGGCGCTAAAGGTCAGCACCTTGGAGGGAATTTCGAGGCCGAGCGCGGTCAACTGCGCCAGCGCCTCGCTCTGCACGATGGCCCAGTCGAAGACCTGCTGGTTCTCAAAAATCCGCGCCTTGGCCCGGGTGTAATCCTCCATGCTCGCATAGCGGTCGAGATGGTCGGGCGTGATGTTCATCAGCACGGCCACGGCCGGGCGGAAGAACTTGATCGTCTCCAACTGGAACGAGCTGACCTCCAGCGTGAGGAAATCCATCGCGCGCGCCTGCTCGGCCACCGCGCAGAGCGGCGTGCCGATGTTGCCAGCGGTCAGGGTCTTGAGGCGATTGGCACTGAGCAAACACTCGACGAGTTCCGTGGTGGTCGTCTTGCCATTGGTGCCGGTGATGGAAATGTTGAGCGCGAGCGACAGTTGAAAACCGAGTTCCAGTTCGCCGATGAGCGGAATCTTTTTCGCGCGCACCGCGACGACCAGCGGATTGTTCAGCGGGACGCCGGGACTGAGCACGGCCAGATGAAATGTTTCGGGCGGCAATTGTTTCACGCCGAGTTCGACGCGGACCCCACGCGCGCGCAACTTCGCCGCGACCTCGCGCAGGGCCGCGCTTTCCGCGCCATCGACCGCCACGACCTTCGCGCCGCGCGCCAGCAACAGTTCGGCGGCCGCCACGCCGCTCAGGCCGAGGCCAATGACCAACACGTATTTATTTTGTGAGACGAACATTTTTTATCCAATCACCCACCCGTCACCGCAGCTTCAAAGTGCTCAACGCCACGAGGGCGAACAAAATTCCGAGAATGTAGAAACGGGTCACGACCTGCGATTCATACCAGCCCTTCTTCTCGAAATGATGATGCAGCGGTGCCATCAAAAATACTCTTCGGCCCACGCCATACTTCCGTTTCGTGAATTTGAAATAGCCGGTCTGAATCATGACCGATCCGGCTTCGGCCACAAACACGCCGCCCGCGATGACGAGCAGGAAAGGCTGATGCACCAAGACCGCAATGATGCCAAGCGCGCCGCCCAACGCAAGAGAACCCGTGTCGCCCATGAAGACTTTCGCGGGATGACAGTTAAACCAGAGGAAGCCGAGTCCGGCTCCGATCATCGCGGCGCAGAAGACGGTCAGCTCTCCTGCCCCGATGACGTGGGGAATTCTCAGATACATCGCCATCCGCACATTGCCAGAAAGATAAGTGACGATGAGGAACACGAGCGAGACGATGAGTGTGCAGCCGATGGCCAGACCGTCGAGGCCGTCGGTCAGGTTCACCGCGTTCGAGCTGCCCACGATGGTGAGCATGGTGATGATGATGCCGAGGACCGCACTCGTGGCGATGGGATGATTCACGAACGGCACCATGATTTCCGTGACGAGTTCCGTCGTGGCCGGCAGCCACCAAAGATAGAGCGCGATAAAGAGCGCGAGCGTGCCCTGCACCAGAAGTTTGATCCGCGCCGCCGCGCCTGCGCCACTCTGCTTGGTGATCTTGGCGTAGTCGTCGTAAAAGCCCAACCCCGCGAACACGAGCACGGAAAGCAGCGTGAGTTGAATGAGCGTGTTCCACTGCGCCCAGAGCACGGCGCTGAAATCCATGACCGCCACCATCAGGATGCCGCCCATGGTGGGCGTGCCTTTTTTGCTGAGGATGCGCGCCGCGAGGTTGCCCCCCTCCTCCGCCTTGTCCACATAGTCCTGGCCGAACTTCAAACGCTGGAGCCAGGCGATGGCTTTCGGCCCGAGCCACAGACTGAGCAGCAGCGCGGTGAGCGCAGCGCCCGCTGTGCGGAACATGATGTATTGAAACACGCGCAGACCCGAAAGCGGGTCCTGCCAGGCCGTCCCATGAACGGCGTTGAGAATGTATTGGCTCAGGTAAAAAAGCATCAGCCCGTTCCTTCGTGCATGGTCTGGCTCATGACCTCACCGATTCGTTCCAGCCCCGTTACGCGCGAGGCCTTCAGTAAAATCACGTCGCCACGCCGCGCGGATTTTTTCACCGCCAGCATGGCCTCGGTCACGTCGCGACATTCAGTCACGTCGCGCAAGCCAGCGGCGCGCGCCGCCTGCGCAGTCAGTTCGGCCAGACGGCCCACGGTGACGAGTTGATTCACGCCGAGTTCCGCCGTGCGACGCCCGACTTCGCTGTGCGCCTCTTCGCTGTGCGCGCCGAGTTCCGCCATGTCGCCCAGCACGGCGATGCGGCGGCCGGAGCACGGAAATTCCTGCAATGTCTGGAGGGCGACGAGCATCGAATCGGCGTTGGCGTTGTAGGCGTCGTTGAGAATGTGCAGGCCGTTCGATTCGGAAACTTGAAGACGCATCTTGGCCGGCTGACAGGAGAGCAGGCCGCGCCGGATTTCTTCGGCGTCGAGTCCGAGTTCCGCACCGACGGCAATGGCCAGCGTGGCGTTGGCGGCCTGATGACGGCCCAGCAGATTCACGCGATAGTCGCCGGAAAATAATTCGACCGGTGCGGTGACGTGGAAGACGAGACCGCGCTCATCCGGGCGCAAGTTGCTAATCGACCAGTCGTCGTTCGCGCCGAAACCGATGCGGGCCACCTTGCCCCGGCAGCGGCGCGCGATGACTTCGGCGCAGAGCGTGTCGCCGTTGATGAAAAACTTGCCGTTCGCGGGCAGCAGTTCGGCGAGCCAGCCTTCCTCCTCGGCCACGCCGCTCACGTCACCGAAAAATTCCAGATGCTCGCGACCGATGCTGGTGATGACGCCGAAGCGCGGCTGCACCGTGGCGACGAGAGGCGCAATTTCACCGGGATGATTCGTGCCCACCTCGATCACGGCGGCCTCGTGGTGCGGTTCTAAGCGCAGCAGGGTGAGCGGCACACCAATGTCGTTGTTGAAACTGGCCTCGCTCCAGAGCGTGGAAAGTTTCTGCCGCAGCACCGACGCGATCAGTTCCTTGGTCGTGGTCTTGCCGTTTGAGCCGCCTACGGCGACGACGGGCAGTTGAAAATCGTGGCGGTATTCCGCCGCCAAACGAGACAGCGCCTGTCGCGTGTCGGCGACGGCGATGACCGCGCAATCCAAAGGAGAAACGGGCAGCCGTCGTCGGTTCACGACCACGGCCGCCACGCCTTTACCCTGTACCTCCTTTAGAAATTCATGTCCGTCGAACTTGTCTCCGGCCAGGGCCACGAACACATCGCCCGCCCGCGCCGCGCGCGAGTCGGTGCAGACGCGCAGGGCCAGCGTGGCGGCCGCGCCGGTGAGTTGCTCACCCGCGCAGGCTTTCGCGATGTACTGCAGCGTTCGTGGTTCCATGGTCGCAATCATGCGCGCACGCCGACCGAGGCCGGATGTTCCGGGACAAATATGGTGGGCGTCGCCGGGCCGTGGACGGCGGCGAAGCGGCCAGCGCTCAGTTCGCTGCGCACATGCCAGTCGCGTTCCCAGCGCGACGCGGCTTCTTCCACGACGGCGGGTTTCTTTTTTCGGACCACGCACACCAGTCCGTGACCCAGAATGTATCGCCAATCAGTTTGCATGTTTCATGTCCTCCAGTGCTTCCCGTGCGAAAACGCGGTCATCAAACGGCACGACCGTGTCTTCAAATTCCTGGTACGTCTCGTGGCCCTTGCCCGCGAGCAAAACGGTGTCGCCGGGCTGTGCGCGCGAAAGGATCTCCGCGATGGCGCGCTTGCGATCCAACTCCACGGCGTAGTCAGTCTGCTTGATCGTCCGAAACCCTTCCTCAATCTGCGCCGCGATGGCCGCAGGCGATTCGCGGCGCGGATTGTCGCTGGTGATGAGCGTGAAGTCCGCGTGCTCCGCCGCGACCGCGCCCATCTTGGCGCGCTTGCCCGTGTCGCGACTGCCACCACAACCGAAGAGCAGGAGGAGCCGGCCTTTCGTGATCTCGCGCAACGTGGTGAGGACGTTGTGCAGCGCGTCATCGGTGTGCGCGTAATCGACAAAGACGTTGAACGACTGGCCGCAGGAAACGCTTTCGAGGCGACCCGGCACCGGCGTCATCTTGGCGAAGGCGGACTGAATTTTCTTCACGTCCACGGCGAGGGCGAGAGCCGCGCTGGTGGCGGCGAGGGCATTGTAAATGTTGTGCCGTCCGATAAGCGGCAGCTTGCAGGCGAAACTTTGATCCGGTCCCTCAATGGTGAAGTGCGAAGCCTCCGCGCCGAGTTGAATCTTCGTCGCGCGCAGGCGGGCCGCGCCCCGGATGCCGTAGGTGAACTTCACTGCCACGTCCGACTCCTCGGCGAGTTTCGCGCCATTGGCGTCGTCGATGTTGATGACCACCGTGCCGCGCTTGGACCCGTTGGCCGTCTTGGTGAAAAGTTTTTGCTTGGCTGCGAGATAGTTCTCCATCGTGCCGTGGTAGTCGAGATGGTCCTGCGTGAGATTGGTGAAAATGGCGACATCGAACTCGATGCCAGAGACCCGCTTCTGCTCCAGCGCGTGCGAGCTGACTTCCATCACGCAGGCCTGGCAGCCGCTCGTGACCATCTGCGCCATCATCTGCTGCGTCTCCAGCGCCTCGGGCGTGGTGCGGTGCGCGGGGATGACACGGTCGCCGATCTCGTAGCGCACCGTGCCGAGCAGTCCGGTTTTGATCCCAGCGGCTTCGAGAATCTCCTTCACGATGAAGGCCACGGTGGTCTTGCCGTTCGTGCCCGTGACGCCGATGACCTGGAGCTTGGTGCTGGGATGGCGGTAGTAAGTGGCGGCGACGCGGGCCATGGCCTCGCGCGCATCGGGGACTTTGATCTTGGTCGCGCGCGACGAACTGAAGCCGTTGCGCTCGCAAATAATGGCGGACGCGCCACGGCTGATCGCGGTGTTGATGTAGTCGTGCCCGTCGGCCTGCCCGCCGGGAATGGCGATGAAGACCATGCCGGGCTGGACGCGGCGCGAGTCGTAGGTGAGACCCGCGACTTCGCGGTCGAGCGAGCCTTCGACCCCCGCGACCGGCATGTGCTTGATCAGTTCCTTGAGTTGCATCGCGTCACGTCTTCACTGTTTGACTCCGAGCTGGGTGACAGCGGTGGAGTCGGGAAATTTATCCGAGGCCATCACGTCGCCCGACTGGCCGGGATGGAGGTCGGGTTTGATGTTGAGAAAATTGGCCGCGCGTTCGGCAATGTGCTTGAAAGCGGGCGCGGCGGTCAGCGAACCGTAGTAACCGAGCTTGCGTTGCGGCTCGTCCACCGAGACGTAAATGCACAGCTCCGGATTATCGGCGGGGAAAAAGCCGATGAAGGAGGAGTAGTATTTCTCGTGGGAGTATTCGCCGTTGACGACTTTTTGGGCCGTGCCAGTTTTGCCTGCGACGGTGTAATGCTCCAGCTTTGCCTTCTCCGCCGTCCCCTCTTCGACCACGCTTTTGAGAGCCTTGACGGTCTGCAAGGCCGCCGCCTCGCTGCACACGCGGCGCACGGTCTGCGACTGATACTTCGCCACGGTCTGGCCTTTGTCGTCCACGAGGCTGCTCACGAGCATCGGGCGCATGAGCACGCCGCCATTCGCCACGGCCGCGACGGCCATCGCAGTCTGCAACGGCGTGGCTGCGACGCCCTGGCCGATGGGGATGCGGGAGATGTGAATGGGTTTCCAGTCCTTGAGCCGGGGCAGGATGCCAGGGCTTTCGCCGGTCAAAGGAATGCCGGTGCGCTGGCCGAAGCCGAAGTTCCAGATGTAATCATAGGTGCGGGCCTGACCCATTTTGATCGCGACCTTGGCCGTGCCGACGTTGGAGGAGTGGGCGATAATCTTCTCCACAGTGATGGTGCCAAAGTGATCGGAGCCGTGGTCATGGAGGGTCCGGCCCGCAAAGTGAAAAACTCCGCCCTCGCAGTCAATGGTGTCAGTAAGCCGGACGACGCCGCCGTCCAACGCGCCCGCCAGGGTGATGGTCTTGAAAGTGGAGCCTGGCTCGAAGGAGTCGGTGATGATGCGGTTGCGGAGTTGTTCGGGTCTGAAACGCCCGACCTGGTTCGGATCGAAATTGGGGAGCGTGGCCATCGCGACAATTTCCCCGGTGCGCGGACGAATCACGATGGCGGAGACGCTCTGGGGGAGAAACTTCGCCATGACCGTGGCCAGCTCTTCCTCGACGATCTGCTGCACGCGCGCGTCGATGGTGAGCACGACATTGAGACCGGGACGGGAAGCCACATCCTGCTCGCGAAAAATGAACAGCTCCTGGCGGTTGCGATCCACTTCCGTCTTCACCCAGCCGCGCGTCCCGCGCACTTTTTCATCGAAGGTGCGCTCGATGCCTTCCAGCCCGGCCATGACGGTGTTCGTCTGCCCGTTGACGACGAGGGGCGCCGGGCCAGTGAAACCGAGGACATGGGCGGCCAGCGCCCCATTGGGATAAGTGCGGATTTGCTCATCGCGCGACTGAATGGACCGCAGCCAGGTGCCGCGTAGCTTGTACTGTTCGGCCTTCGATAATTTCTGACTGCGGATGGCGTTGGTGTATTGCTGGGCGACGGCGGCCTGGATTTTTTCCCAGTCTTCCACGGCCACGAGATTTTTCAGAAGCACGAATTGGTTGGTCACCACTTCGCCGAAGGAGTTGGTGCGCTCATGGCGGTTGAGGAGATTGAGGACGACGGCTTCGTTGGTCCGCAGAAACGGGGCGATGGTGCGGGCCATTTCCGCCTCGTGCCCGTAGAGGAGGAAGGGATTCGCGCAGATGTTTTTCACCGGCACGCTGGTGGCGAGGATCTGGCCGCGCTGGTCGCGAATGTCTCCGCGAAGGGCCTGCCGGAGATAGGAGCGGTCGTGCTGGCGGTCCGCCTTGGCCAGCAACTCTTCGTGGCGAATCCATTGCAAGTCCACCAACCGGACGACGAGGGCCGCGAAGCACAGACAGAGAATCACGGTCAGGACCATGAGCGCGCGGCGGTTTTGGGCGGCTTGCATTGGACAGTTTGATTGCTCGGGTCACCCCGAATTTTATTTCCGAAAACTTTGCCCACCGCCCGGCGCGATCGGTTCCTCTCCGACGGCGTCACCGGGCGGCGGCAAATTATTTGAGTGCGATCCGACCGACGGGGCGCTCCACGCGGGGTGGTTCGCTCCTCGTCACGAGGGACGCGGGCACTTCGAGAATGGTTAGAATCTGGGATTGGGCCGGCTGGACCAGACCGAGGTTCAACTGTAGGACCCGCTGTTTCAGATGGTGCGTGGACTGGAGCGTCTGCATCTGCTGTTGCAGCTTGGCGTTGTTGTCCTTCAACCCGGCGAGACGCTTCTCGCGTTCCTGGATGCGCTTGCCCAGCTCGATGATTTGGTTCTTCTGATAGACGTACCCAATCGCCGACCCGCCGAGCAGCACACAAACGAGTGCCGCCTGCACCGCCGGCACAAACCGGACGGACGATCCATTTTTACGATTCCTTCCCATGACAAACCTCAAACCTTCTCCATCACTCGCAACTGGGCGCTCCGGCTGCGGGGATTGGCGTTCACTTCCGCAACACCAGGTTGAACGGCCTTGCGCTGCACCCACCGCAATTCTGGCACGCACGGCTGCCTGAGTTCTGGGACATCGACCTCACCTTCAAAGGTGTATTCCCGCGTGCGTTCTCGACCGAATTCCTTCACCAACCGGTCCTCCAGCGAATGGAAAGTTATGACCGCCATCCGCCCGCCCGGCTTCAGCAACTTCACCGCGCCGGCCAGTCCGCGCCGCAGCGAACCGAGTTCATCGTTCACCGCCATGCGGAGCGCTTGGAACACCTGCGTCGCCGGGTGCGTTCTCTTCCCGTGACGCGGGGCCAGCCGCTCGATGAAATCCGCCAGCTCTTTCGTCGTCGTGAACGGCTTGGCCTTCCGCTGCTCCACCATCGCTTTGGCGAACCGCCGCGACTGCCGTTCTTCACCCAGCTCCCAAAAAATCTTCGCCAGCTCGAACTCTTCCTCGCGGTTGACCAACTCGGCCGCGCTCCGCTCCTGCCTCTGATCCATCCGCATGTCGAGGGGGCCGTCCGCTTGGAAACTAAATCCGCGCTCGGACCAGTCGAGCTGCGGCGAACTCACTCCCAGGTCCAACAAAATCCCGTCGCAACTCGCAGGCGGAATCCAGTTCTCTGCCTCGGAATAATTCCCGCGCTGCAACTCAAAGCGCCCTGCAAACTCCGCCAGCCTCTGCTCGGCCGCCGCCAGCGCATCGCCGTCCCGATCCATCCCCCACAGCCACCCGTCCGGCGCACTCGCCCTTAAAATCTCCACCGCGTGCCCGGCCCCGCCCAGCGTTCCGTCAAAAAATTTACCGCCTGCCTTCGGCTGGAGCCCTTCCAGCACTTCCGCCAGCAACACTGATTTGTGGGCAAATTCCGGCACGCATGTCATCCACGTCCCCGGACGCGCTGCACCAGTTGTCCCACGCGGGACCACCAGGGTTTGACCGATACGACCGGCACATCCACGGACTCAATTTTCACTGAAACGGGCACTGGGACTGAGACCGGCCGCGCCCCCACCACCAGTTCCAAATCCGATTCGCTCAGGTCATTCCGCACCGGCTTCACGTTGTCCAGGCACAGCTCGCCTTGGATGGTCGGCCGAGGCGGAGGCTGGGGAGCGCGCCGGGACTTGAAGGGATTGCCCTTCGGCAGCCAGCGCGACAAAGTCGGCGCCTGGGCCATTGGTGCTTTCACCATCTCTTGCTCCACAGTTTCGGTTTTCATCGATTCATCCCTCGCCAACGGGGCGTTTTCCAAAACATTTCCACCCCATTCCAACCCACTCGCCACCGGCTTTTTCACCCGCACCGCACCGTCCACATTTCCAAAATTCGGCAGCGCACCTCTCTTCAGCTTGAATCGATGCGGTCGATCCTGCACCGAACTCAAACTCCGCCCCGCGTTCAACAAATTCATCAGTCCCATCGCTAAATCAGAGTGAAAGCATCCTTGGCCAGCGCATCCACGCCCGATTGCGTCGCCTGATACCGCTCCGGGCTCCAAATCTGAAACCGGTCCACCATGCCGTTCAAAATCGCCTCATCCTTGATGCCGGCAGCGGTCGCCATCGCGTCCGGCAGGCAAATCCGCCCCGCTTTGTCCACCTGCACCCGGTCGGACTTGTCCCCCAAGAACCTCCGCAGCGCCTCGGCTCGCGGGTCCGCGAAGGGCATCGCGTTAATTTTCTGGGCCAGTTCCCCGAACACTTTGGGCGGCAAAACCAGCAAACAGCAGTCGGGCTGCCCGTTGTGCGGCCAGAGAATCAGGGTGTATTGAGTGCCATCCCCTTCCGGCCGCCATTTCGCGGGAATCTGCACACGCCTCTTCCCATCCACGCCGTGCGTATAACGCGCGTGATAGAAAATTGGCTCGGCGGACTCGTTTAACATTCAACAACCCTTCACAACACTCCTGCCCCACAACGCCCCACTTTGTATTAACTCCGCCCCACACCGTCAACATGGAATCGAGGCAATTTTATTGAAAAGTTATTAACCGGCTCCTGATATTCCGAACGTGCTCACGGCGGATTTTGACTTTGCCCTTCCGGATGAACTCATCGCGCAGCAACCCGCCCCCCGGCGCGACGCCTCGCGGCTGCTCGTCCTGCGGCGTCAGGAGCGCCAAATTAGCCACCAGACCTTCCCTGATTTGCTCCAGCATCTGCGCGCGGGTGATGTGCTGGTGCTGAACAACTCCAAGGTTATTCCCGCCCGCCTTCACGCCGTGAATCCGGAGACCGGCGGGATGCTGGAAATTCTTTTGCTCGAAGAAAATTCCCGCAACGACTGGTGGGCTATGATGCGTCCCGGCAAACGCGCGCCGGTCGGCCGTGAATTCATTCTCATGGATCGCAGCGGAACGCGCAGCGCCATCACCGTCACCGTGCGTGACACGAATGATGCGGGTCATCGACGGTTGGAATTTTCCGGCACTCCCGACATCGGTGAACGGCTCGATGAATTCGGCGAACTGCCGCTGCCGCCCTACATCAAACGCGCCGCGCACCAACTGCCGCCGGAAGATGACCAACGCTATCAAACTGTTTATGCGCGCGATCAAGGATCAGTCGCCGCGCCCACCGCCGGCTTGCACTTCACGGAAGAACTGCTCGCGCAGATTCGCGCGCGCGGCGTCGAGGTCTGCTATGTCACGCTCCATGTGGGTCTCGGAACATTCGCGCCGGTGAAGGTCGATCAACTCGCGGACCACGCCATGCACTACGAGCGCTTTCACGTCGCGCCGGACGTGGCGGAGAAAATTAACGCCGCGAAAGTCGAGCAGCGCCGCGTCCTCGCCGTCGGCACGACCAGCGTTCGGGTGCTGGAAACATTGGGCCGGATGCACGACGGGAAGATGGTGAGCGGCGCGGGACGCACCAATATTTTTATTTTTCCGCCCGCCACTTTTCACATCGTCGATGCACTCGTGACAAATTTTCATCTGCCGCGCTCCACCCTGCTCATGCTGGTGAGCGCGTTCGCCGCGCCCGGCGCGACGCATGGTCGCGAGATGATTTTATCTGCCTACGCCGAGGCGGTGCGCGAGCGCTACCGCTTCTTTAGCTATGGGGATGCGATGCTCATTCTATGAGTCCGAAATCCAAGGTCCAAAGTCCAAGGTCGGCTCGCGGTCGTCCCTTCGTCTCTCTCAACATCGCGATGACCGCCGATGGAAAACTCGCGCCCGCCCATCGCCGCTTCGTTCCGTTCAGCAGCGCGCGCGATCAGGAAATGCTGCACCGGTTGCGCACCCGCGCCGATGCCGTGATGGCGGGCGCGCGCACCGTCGATGCCGCGCCCGTGAGCATGGGGCCGGGCGGAAGAAGGTTTCAGGCGCAGCGTCTGAAAAACGGACGCGCCGAATTTAATCTGCGGGTCGTGGTCAGCGGCTCCGGCTCGTTGAATCCGCACGCCGAAATTTTCCGGCACACGTTTTCGCCGCTCATCATTCTCGTCACCGAGCGCGCCAGCCAAGCGCGCCGCGACCGTTTGGAAGAACTTGGGGCCATCGTTCACGTCTGCGGGGAAAAGGAAATCGACTTCCCCGCCGCCCTGCGCTGGCTGCACCGCGCATGGAACGTGCACGACCTGCTCTGCGAAGGCGGCGGTGAAATCAACGCCGCCCTGCTCCGCGCCAATCTCGTGGATGAAATCAACGTCACCCTCTGCCCTCTGGTCTTCGGCGGACGCTCGGCCCCGACCTTGGCCGATGGCCTGGGGGTGGACAGCCTCGATGACGCCACGCGGCTCAAACTCAAATCGCAAAAGCGTGTGGGTGACGAACTGTTCCTCACCTATTCCGTGCATCCCTGAAGCAGGGGTGCGATGGAAAGTGACGGGCCCGACCAGGAGGTGGAACTGCTCGCGCTGCGATGCACCAACTCGCGTTTCAAGCTGCTCCAGAAGCTTTCCAGGGCCGCATTGTCATAGCAGTTGCCTTTGCGTCTCAAGCTCGGCTGCACTCCGGCCGCAGCCAGTCGTTGCCGGTAGGCGGCGCTGGCGTATTGCACGCCCCGATCCGAATGATGCACCAGTCCGGCTTTGGGCTGCCGGTGTTTGAGCGCCTCGCCTGCGATCTGGCGGGCCGACTTCCCGCTCACCAGCCAGTGCTCCACGGACGAGCGTTTGAAGGCTTCGTCATACCGCTGGTACTTGGTCTTGCTCTGGTCGTTCATGTGCTTGCTTTCCAGCTCACACACTCACCCACCACCGGTCCACCAAATCGGGGCAAGGCCACTTCATAGTTCGTGCGCGTAGAGGTTCATGAACTCCACCGCACCACCGGCCGGTCGCAGACCGAGGGCACTGCGGGGGGGCGCATCCGCCGGGAGGGTGAGGCGTTGGATTTCCTGACCGTTGCGGCGCACCGTCACGGCGCGGCCTTGGACCGTGATGAGGAAACGCTGATATTGGCCCGGCTCGGCGGCGAGCTTCAGTTCCACACCTCGAAATTGCAGCGTGGGAGGACCAACTTCCTTCCCCTGCCCCACCTTGGCCGGACGACCATCCACGATGAACTCCGCGTCGCTGAAGGAGCGCGCGCTCCAAAGAATGGCTTCCGGTTCCGTCGCGCCCGACCGCAGCAGGAGCCGCTCATCGCTCACCTGCCAGCGCGCGGTCGTGGCGGCGTTCGTTTTCCAACCGCGCAAGTCGAGTCCGGTGAAGAGTGAGTGCCAGCCTTGATCCAGAGGTGCGGTCACTTCCGCCGCCGCGCCGCTCGACGGCAATTCCTTGATCCGCAAATTCCGGAACTCCACCGGTGCGCCTTCCGATTCGAGCGCAAGGTAACCCTTGCGATAATGGCACTCCCCTCCACCCGACACTTCATGGCCGTTCACGCTCAGGCGCAACACGCCGTTGGAGCCGACGATGCGGTAGTGATTCCACTCCGGGGAACCGTGGCTGAATTCGCCGGAGGGGAAACTGCGCTGGCCATTGTGCCGCCCGAACGGCTGCATGGTCGCGCCGTGAATGGGGAAGACGTCCCCGTGCGTGGTGTAGCGGTCGCCCTTGCCGGGCGGATTGTAGCCGTGGTCGAGCACCTGCGTCTCGATGCCACGCAGAAACGGCACGCCCGGCGCCGCGACCGGCGTGCCCCAGATGAACACACCGGAGTTGCCGCCGCTGGTCAGGTGCCGCCATTCCAGTTCGAAGATGAAGTTCTCGTACTGGCGCGCGGTGCGGAGCGCCCCGGTGGGCCGTCCGGTGCAGTGAATCACGCCGTCGCGCACGCTCCAGGTTTCCGGCGCACAGTTCACATTCACCCAACCGTGCAGGTTGCGCCCGTTGCAGAGGGGCACGAAGCCGTCGTGCATCGCCTTGGGCGCGGAGCAGGACAGCAGCACGAGCAGGAGCAGGGAAAGTTTTTGCATGACCGGACTTTGAACCGAACAGCGCGGCAACTCACTGCAAATCGGCGCCAGGGGAAGCCCTTCCCTGGAAAACATTTCCCCCACGAGAGGACACGGATGAAGAAGGAGAGCGGAGGATTCGCGTGAGCCACTGAGTTTGAGCACCGTTTCAAGCTGCCACCCAAGACCCCGCGACAAACGGAATCGACAAACGCCCGCGCAGCCGGTTTCATCCGCCCGCAACAATGAGCCAGAAATGTTTAGTCACCGGCGCGGCCGGATTCATCGGCAGCCACCTCGTGGACCGTCTGCTGGAACGCGGTTGTTTCGTCCTGGGCGTGGACAACATGAAGCTGGGCCGCCGCGCCAACCTCACCCGCGCCTTGGAAAACCCGCGCTTCAAGTTCGTCGAGTTGGACGTGAACGACCTGCCTTCCTTCCTCCGCGCCGTGCGCCAACATTCGCACGACAAGCCCTTCGACATGGCCTGGCACCTGGCCGCCAACTCCGACATCCGCGCTGGCGTGGCCGACCCCGACGTGGATTTGCGCGACACCTTCACCACGACCTACAGCACGCTCAAGGTGATGCGCGAGATGAAGATTCCCCAGCTCGCCTTCGCCTCGACCTCGGCCATCTACGGCGTGCTGCCGGGCAAGATGGAAGAGAACGCCGGGCCGCTCTTCCCCATCTCGAACTACGGCGCGATGAAGCTCGCCTCCGAAGCGTGCATCTCCTCCGCGCTGGAATCGTATCTCCAGCGCGCGTGGATTTTCCGCTTCCCGAACGTGGTGGGCAACCGCTCCACCCACGGCGTCATTTACGACTTCGTGCAGAAGCTCAAGGCCAACCCTGGCGAGTTGGAAGTGCTGGGCGACGGCACGCAGGAGAAACCCTACTTCCACGTCTCCGATTTGCTCGAGGCCATGTTCTTCATCGTGGATCGCGCGGCGGACAAGCTGAACTTTTTCAACATCGGCACCGCCGACACCGCCACGACCGTGCGCTACATCGCGGAGACGGTCATCAAGCACCAGTCGCCCGCGGCCCAGACCCGCTACACCGGCGGCAACAAGGGCTGGGTCGGCGACGTGCCCAAGTTCAATTACTCCATCGCCAAGCTGCAAAAGCTGGGCTGGTCGCCGCGTCTCAGTTCCAGCGCGGCCGTGGATCGCGCCGTCGAGGAAATCGTCGCGGAGTCGCGATGAAGCAGTTGCTCATCCTCGCCGGCGGCAAGGGCACGCGGCTCAAGGATCGCCTCGGCGATTTGCCCAAGCCGATGATTCCCATCGCCGGGAAGCCGCTCCTCGAACATCAGATTGAGCTGGCCCGCGCCCACGGTTTCACCGAGGTGCTGCTCTTCGTCCATCACCGCGCTGATCTCATTCAACAGCACTTCGGCGACGGTCAGCGTTGGGGACTGTCCGTCCGCTACATCGTGGAAAAGGAACCGCTCGGCACGGCGGGCGCAGTGCTCGCAGGCTTAGCAGAGTTGGCCGAACGCTTCGCCGTCATGTACGGCGACACGATGGTCAACGTGGACCTGATGCGCTTCTGGAACGCGCATGAAACCTCCGGCGCAGCCGCCACGCTCTTTCTCCACCCGAACAATCACCCGCTCGATTCTGATCTCGTAGAAGTGGACGCGGCGGATCGGGTCACGGCCTTTCACAACCGTCCCCATCCCCCGGGGAAATACTTTCAAAATCTGGTCAACGCCGGCCTCTACGTGATTGAAAAATCTGCGCTCGCCCCGTGGCGGGATAACACGCGCTCCCTCGACTTCGGCAAGGATTTGTTTCCCGCCATGCTGACGCGCGGCTTCCATCTGCTCGGCTACAACAGCCCGGAGTTCATCAAGGACATCGGCACGCCCGACCGCTATGACTGGGCCTGCGCGCAGTATGCCGCTGGCATCATCCAGCGCAGCACCCTGGCCGTGCCGCAGCGCGCCGTTTTCCTCGACCGCGACGGCACGCTCATCCAAGAAGTCAGCGCGCAAGGACTGCATCACATCGATCAGCTCGAACTGCTGCCCGGCGTGCCCGAAGCCGTCCATGCGATCAATCAGATCGGAATGCGCGCCGTGCTCGTGACCAACCAGCCCGTCGTGGCCAAGGGGTTCATCGGCGAGGGGGAGCTGCGGCAGATTCACAACAAGCTCGAAACGCTGCTCGGCTTGGAGCACGCCTTCCTCGACCGCATCTACTACTGCCCGCATCACCCAGAGAAGGGATTTCCCGGTGAGCGGGTGGCATTGAAAATCGACTGCGACTGCCGCAAGCCGAAACCCGGCATGGTGCGACAGGCGCAACGCGACCTGAACATCGACCTCGCCGCGTCGTGGTTCATCGGCGACACCACGACGGATGTGCAGACGGCGCGCGCGGCGGGAGTGAAATCCATTCTCGTGCGCACCGGCCACGGCGGCGGCGACAAGAAGCACGCCGCCGAACCCGACTACACCTTCGACACACTGCTGGAGGCGGTGAATTTCATCGTGGCGCAGGAAGCGAAGAGCAGCAGCCCGCACTGACGCGGAGCGCCGGTCTCCGACCCGGCGTGATCGGATGCAACGTCGGAAGAATTTGCGTCTCGCAAAATTTCGACGCCTTCCCCCTCACCCCGGCCCTCTCCCCAGCGGAGAGGGAGAATCGTTCGCCGCTTCATTGCAAATCGGACGCGTGAGTTTCTCCACGACGGAATGACTGACTCCCTCTCCCGGCGGGAGAGGGCCGGGGTGAGGGGGAACGCCGCGCCAAACCAAAAAGGACCGAAATAAAGACCCGCGTTGTCAGCAACAGGTCTCGCTTCGGCTAACTCTCCTTCTTCTCAAATCGTCCAAACTTCACCGCCAGCGTGGGCAGGACGAGCAGATTCAAGAATGTCGAAGTGATTAAGCCGCCGAGAATGACTATGGCCATCGGGCCTTCGATCTCGCGGCCCGCTTCGCCCGCGCCGAGCGCGAGCGGCAGCAGCCCGAGCGCGGTGACAAGCGCGGTCATCAGGATGGGCACGAGCCGTTCGGATGCGCCGCGCAAGGCCGCTTCCAGTCCCCAGGTCAGTCCTTCCTCCTGCACGAGATGCTCGAAGTGCGAGATCATCATGATCGAATTGCGCATGGTGATGCCGAAGAGCGTGACGAAGCCAACCAGCGCGCCGACGGACAACATGCCTTCGCCCTCGATCAACTGCATCCCGTAGAGGAAGAGCACGCCGCCGACCAGCGCGAAAGGCACATTGATCAGCACGAGCACGAGATTGCGCCAGTTGGCGAACACGATGGAGAGCAGAAGCAAAATGCCGATGCCGCCGATGGCCGAGTGCAGAAGCAATTCTTTCTGTGCCTTCTCCTTGGCCTCGGCCGCACCGCTGAACTGGGCATAGACCCCGGAGGGAAAATTCACTTTCGCCGCCACGGCTTTCTTGGCATTGGCGACAAAGGTAGCCACGTCCACGCCTTCAGGATTGCAAGTCACGGTCTGCCGACGGCGCGCGCCTTCGTGCATGATGGAGTGGCGGCCGGAGGTGGAATAGACGTCGGCGAGATCGCTCAGGCGCATCCGCGCGCCGAGCGCGCTGCGGAGTTCGAGCGCGCCAATCGACTCGGGATCGCGGCGATGTTCCGTGGCGAGAATCACCGCGACATCGGAGACGCGGTTGCCCTGATAACTCTGCGCGACGACAGAGCCTTGGTAGGTCGTTTGAATCGCGTCCAGCACCTCGACAGGACGGAAGCCAAACTGCATGAGACTCTCCGGGCGCAACCGCACGGCGATGCGCGGTGCGCCAGGCGGCGACTTCACCTGCACGTCCTTGCCACCGGGGACAGACTCCAACACTGCCGCCACGGC